>JACSRV010000010.1 GCA_014879545.1 Chitinophagaceae bacterium
GCTGGTCGAACTGCACTACGAGCGTGGGCAGGGGCAATTTGCCGTAGGTGATGTGTACCTCGGCAAGATCAAAAAGCTCATGCCCGGGCTCAATGCCGTATTTGTGGATGTTGGTTACGAAAAAGATGCCTTCCTGCATTATACCGATCTCAGTCCCTACCTGCGTTCCCTGCTCAAGTTCACTAAGGCTTGTGTAGAGGACAACGCTACCTGGGGCGACGATTTCAGCCGTTTCAAGAACGAGGCCGAGATCATGAAGACCGGTAAGATCACAGAGGTGTTCAACGGAAAACCCGAGGTGCTGGTGCAGGTGCTCAAAGAGCCTATTTCTTCAAAAGGCCCGCGTCTCAGTTGCGAGGTGTCGCTGCCGGGTCGTTTTGTGGTGGTCACTCCGTTCAACGATGTGGTGGCCGTGTCGCGCAAGATACATTCTGCCGAAGAACGCAAACGCCTGCAACGTATAGTAGAGAGCATCAAACCCCGCAACTTCGGTGTTATAGTGCGCACGGCTGCAGAAGGCAAGAACACTGCCGAACTGCACACCGACATACTGGAGCTGGAGAAAATGTGGAAGAGCATTCAGCGCAACCTGAAGGGAGCCAAGGCGCCGCAGATGATACAGAGCGAACAGGACAAGACAACGTCCATCCTGCGCGATCTGCTCAACGATTCTTTCCAGAAGGTAGTTACCAACGATAAAAACCTGATGACCGTGGCGCGCGACTATATCTCTCGCGTATCACCCGGTCAGGAAGACATTGTAAGCCTGCACACCGCACAGCAGAACATCTTTGATACCTACGGCATATCCAAGCAGGTGAAGGCCGCGTTTGGTAAGACCGTGAACCTCAACAGTGGTGCCTACCTTATCATAGAGCATACCGAGGCATTGCATGTGATAGACGTGAACAGTGGTACCCGCAGCCCCGAGGCCGGACAAGAGGCGAACGCCCTTGCCACCAACCTTGAGGCCGCAACCGAGATAGTGCGCCAGCTGCGTCTGCGCGACCTGGGTGGTATCATCATCATAGACTTCATAGACATGAAGCTGGCCGAGAACCGCAAGCAACTGCTCGATGCGGTAGAGGCCCTTATGGCCACCGACCGTGCCCGCCACACCGTGTTGCCTATTTCCAAGTTCGGGCTCATGCAGATAACGCGCCAGCGCCTGCGTCCCGAGATCAATATCACCACTGCCGAAGAATGCCCTACCTGCCGCGGAACGGGCAAAATAGGTCCGTCTATACTGCTGGCCGATGATATTGAGAAGGACCTTAAATATGTAGTGAGTCAGGGTATGCGCAAGCTCAAACTGAGCGTGCACCCCATACTGGAGGCCTACCTCACCAAGGGCAATATTCTGAAACCTTCCATTGCCAAAAAATGGGAGAAGGCACACACCGTAAAGTTGAAAGTGATAGCCGACAACGATTCGCCCCTCACCGAATACAACTTCTACGACGCCCAGACAGACGATCTCATCAAGCTGTAACCCATCTTGACTTTCTTAGTAATAAACACCCGCCAGGCATAGTTATGTCCATACCTGGTCGAAGGTCTCGCTTCCGAAAAAACATATTCAAGCACACTCTTTTGGGCGCCTTCACAATCGCTGGATTTGCTGCCGCTGCGACTTGGTCGGAGAAATAAACAGAACATTTATTTAATTTCAGAAAGATTACTGTAGATGGAGGTTAGAAATTTTTCACTAAGTCTTTGAGTTCTTTAATTCTTTGCCTTGTAGTTTGTTCGAGGCAATCGAGCTTAATCTTGTTAGCGATTACTCCTCCATCACTGTCTTCCTTACTTAGGAATTTGCAATTTGCATCCCTATACAATATCCATGCCTTTTGTGCGCTTATCAATGCAGACTTATCTTTAGGCGTAAGTTTATTTTTTAGCGTAGTATAAACAACATTCAGCTCTTTTTCTGCTTTTTTATATTGTTTATAAAGATCTTCTTCTCCAGTCTGTGCAGATGCAGACTGCACTATAGTTAAAAACAAAAGGAACAAGACTGTTTTCATACATTACTCGCTATTAGTTCTGCTTTCTGGCCAAAAGCCTTAGCGCAAGGTAAATAAATCTCCTGCATGAAATCCAATAATTACTCCTTACTGGACGAAGCGTCCCGCTTCGTCCTCACATTTGGAAGCGTCTCGCTTCCGAAAAAACATATTCAATCACACCGGCATTTGCCTGTTGAATATCTTCGAGTGCTGTGTCACGTGACTTCAAGCGATTACTCCCGCACATATACTTCATACATCATATCCGCACCCGATGCAGGTGCCATCGACAATGTATCTCCCGTGAATGTGTACTGATATACAGTAGATGCACCAATAATAACAGTGCCCGGTGGCGGGGTGGTTGGCAAAGTAGGTGACCAGGTGATCAGTTTTCTGTATCCGGGAGGGAACGGCCAGCTGCCGGTTGATAGTGCATAGGTGCCCGTGTAACTAGTGGTGCCATTGGTGGTAGTATAGGTGAGGTCAGCATGCAGCCGCAGCCGTTTCAGGTAGCTCACAGGCATTGGCGGCATTCCCATGATGCCACCCCCAGTGAGCCGCAGGCGCCAGTTGCCTTTTATAGCCGGTGTTCCCGGGCGGGCCGCAGTGCCTGATGCCGGAGCGTTTGTTGTTGCGGCCACCTCATTGGTAGTTACAGCCGGAACAAAAGTGTTGTCTTTCTTGCATGACATACCCAGCAATATCATGGGTGCCAAAAGGGAGAGAATAGGTTTCATAAGGTATATTTTTATAAAGTTAAGGAAAAATAGAAAGCGCACTATAACTTTTTTGTACTGCCCCCTACTGGTCTCGCTTCCGAGAAAGCACATTCAAACAAACCCGCATCTGCGTCAATCCGGAATCCTATCATCTTTGAATCTCACGAATCGTAGCTTGCCTGCCG
>JACSRV010000085.1 GCA_014879545.1 Chitinophagaceae bacterium
AGAAACTGATGACGCACAGGTAGAGGCGAGCATCAGCCCTGTGATCCCGAGGGTATCGGGCTATGTGACTGAGGTACGCGTAAAAGATAACCAACTTGTGAAACGCGGAGACACACTGGTAGTGCTGGACAACAGAGCCGAGCTGATACAGGTAGCACAGGCTGAAGCGGCGCTGAAAGCAGCGGAAAACAATCTGGGAGTGGCGCAGGCAAGCACCAACGCGTCGCGGGCAACGGTGTTCACTTATGAAGCAAATATTGCAACGGCCGACGCGCAGATAGAAGCAGCGAAGGTGACACTGAAACGTGCCTCTCAAGACTACGAACGCTATACCAACCTGATCAAAGATCACTCAATAACCCAACAACAGTTTGAGCAGGCTGAAGCAGCGAAACAATCAGCAGAGCGTCAACTGCAGGTACTGACAGACATGAAGAATGCAGCAATAAGGCAGGCAGGCGCAGCAAAATCGCAGAGCAACGCGACAGCACAGCAAAGCAATGTAGTAAATGCAAACATTGAGCAGAAAAAAGCGGATCTGGAACATGCCAAACTCAATCTATCCTACACGGTGATCAGCGCACCGCAGGACGGACGCGTATCAAAGATCAATGTACAATTGGGACAGTTGCTGCAGCAGGGACAATCGCTGTTCAGTGTGGTGCTTGATACAAAGCCATGGATAGTTGCCAACTTCAAGGAAACCCAGATATCGAGAATGCACGCCGGCCAACCTGTATCAGTGAAAGTGGATGCATTCCCCGGACACGAGTTCAAAGCTAAACTGGCTTCTTTCTCTCCTGCAACCGGATCGCGTTTTGCCCTGCTTCCGCCAGACAATGCTTCGGGCAACTTTGTGAAAGTGGTGCAGCGCCTGCCTGTGAAAATCGAGTTTGGCGAGGGTGACGAGTTTGTGAAAGAACTGCGCCCGGGCATGAACGTGAACGTAGATGTACACATCAACTAAGAAAACAACAGAATGACACAGGAATCTCTTGTAGAATATGGCTCGCGGAGGGTCATAATAACCATCACAGCTATCTTTTGCGCCCTGCTTGAGATCGTGGATACCACTATTGTGAATGTGGCACTCAACGACATGAAGGGCAACATGGGTGCTACCCTGAGCGAGATAGGCTGGGTGATAACAGCATACGCCATCGGTAACGTGATCATTGTACCGATGACAAGCTGGCTATCGGCGCAGTTTGGAAGGCGCAACTATTTCGCGGCCTCCATCATCATCTTCACAGTGTTCTCCTTCCTATGCGGAAATGCAGATTCCATTTGGGAACTCGTTCTATACCGTTTCGCGCAGGGACTTGGCGGAGGTGCGCTTCTTGTGACCTCGCAGACTATCATCACTGAAAGTTATCCGCCGGAAAAGAGAAGTATGGCACAGGCCATCTATGGCCTTGGTGTGATCATAGGGCCTACGCTGGGCCCGCCTTTGGGCGGATACATTGTGGAGCACTACTCATGGCCCTACATCTTTTATATCAATATCCCGATCGGTATCATCGCGGCGATACTGACACTGGAATTCGTGCGTAGCCCTAAATATGCCGAGAAGAAATCGATGAAGGAAGTGGACTGGGCGGGCATAGGGTTACTAGCTATATCGGTAGGATCGTTACAATATGTGCTGGAACGCGGCCAGGAGGATGACTGGTTCGCAAGTCCGGTCATCACAGTACTGATCGTAGTAGCTGTTCTGGGCTTTCTGTTTTTTGTGTGGCGAGAGCTGACAGCAAAGAATCCGATAGTGGAACTGAGAGTACTTGGAAACGGCAACCTGAGGGTGGGCACCGTTCTGTCCTTCATTCTCGGATTCGGACTGTATGGATCAACGTTCATTATTCCGTTGTACACGCAAAGCACACTTGGCTGGACGGCACAACAATCGGGAGCATTGATGATACCGGCCGCTGTTACCACTGCCTTTATGATGCCGATAATAGGCAAGATGCTGCAAAAAGGTGCCAAACAACAACTGCTGGTAGCCATAGGCATGCTCATCTTCTTTATCTACAGCTTCTGGGGATACAAGATACTTACACCCGATACCAGCAAAGAGGCTTTTTTCTGGATGCTGATCTTCAGGGGAATTGGTATGGGTATGCTGTTCATCCCTATCACTGCACTTTCACTATCTACATTAAAGGGACAACAGATAGGTCAGGGTGCTTCCTTCACTGGTATGATGCGACAATTGGGCGGTTCATTCGGTATAGCACTCATTACCACATTCATGGCTCACCAAAATACTGTGCACCGCAGCGACCTGGTGTCTCACCTTTCGGTGAATGACCCCGTGGTGCAGCAGCGCATACAGGGCATGCAGCGAAACTTCATTGCAAAAGGCATGGCACCCGATGTGGCACTACAGAGCGCCTACAAGTCTATGGACTACATGGTAATGAAACAAGCGTCTGTAATGTCCTACATGGACGTGTTCCTGTACATCGGGCTAATGTTCCTTGCCTGCATACCGTTTGTACTGATGGTAAAGGCAAAGAAAGCCGCTCCGATAGATATGTCGGAGGCAATGCACTAAGTAAAAGTTCTTTATTTATACTGAGCGGCTATGATCTTGTATGTTGTGCAGGTTTTTCCTGTCTGGTTGTCAACACAGCCACCACAACCTACAAAACGGGTCTCCCCTGCGGCAAGATTATCTATCAGTACTGACTTCTTGCTCATGCGACCGCCAAAGGTCATGATCACATCCACGCGGGCCATCAATGACCTGTCTGCAGAGCGGTTGGTGATCCCCGACGACTTCATGCCATTGGCACAATCGCCCTTGGCGTCCACTATGGCTACCATGCGTCCGGCATTACCTTTTATGGTGTCCGTGCGCATCTGGGCGGGGCGGGCAGGCGGCTGC
>JACSRV010000079.1 GCA_014879545.1 Chitinophagaceae bacterium
GTTTAGGCCCCGGCTTTTTCATCGCCGCAAGAAAATCGTCGTTGAAGTAATTCAGGGTGTCTGGTTGCAGCGATACATGAATACTCAGAATGTCCGATTCCCGTTGGATGGTGGCCAGGTCGCACATCTCCACATACGACGGCACATCTTTTATTTCCTTCCGGTCATAAGCCAGGATGCGCATATCAAAACCCTGCAGCTTCCGCGCAAATGCAGCACCCGCATGCCCGAAACCAATGATACCGAGCGTGCGCCCCTCCAACTCAATGCCACGGTTCTCATCGCGCTTCCAGATATTGGCTCCTATCTCAGAATGGCTCCAGGTAATGCGCCTGATGAGCGCCAGCAACATTCCCACCGCATGCTCACCCACCGCATTACAGTTTCCCTCAGGACTACCATAACACACTATTCCCTTCGCGGCGGCATGTTCCAGATCGATAACTTCCATACCGGATCCCATTCTGCCTATCCATTTCAGCATAGGCGCAGCATCAAGCAATGCCTTGTCCAGTTGCAGTCTGGTGGAGGTGATCACGCCATCACAATCGCCAATAAGCTCGTAGGCGCGCTTCTGGTCTATCTTTTCGTCTATCACACATTCATAACCCATCGCCTCCAACCCTTCGGTCAGCACCTTGTGTACCGGTGCAGCAATGAGTGCTTTCTTCCTGTTTTCAGTTTTGTCCATAGTTTTTATATAGAGTCACAAAATCAGCTACAGATAGTTGCTCGGCTCGCTTTTCAAACACCGGATCGTCCACCATGCGCTCCGCGGGTATCGTGCCCTTCAAAGCGTTACGTAGTGTCTTCCTCCGCTGATTAAAGGCTGCCTTTACTATTACAATGAATCGTCTCTTATTTTCTATTCCGTAAGGGTTTCTCTGATTAGTAAAACGTAACACACCGCTCTTCACCTTTGGCGGAGGCGTAAAACAATTCTCATGCACATCCACCAGGTATTCCACTTTAAAAAACGCCTGCATCAACACACTCAGGATGCCGTAAACCTTACTGCCAGGTCCACACGCCACCCGCAACGCTACCTCCTTCTGAAACATCCCTATCACTTCGTCCACCTGCGGCTCCCATTCAAGCACTTTGAACAAAATGGGCGACGAGATATTATATGGAAAGTTGCCGATCACGGAAAACTGTCCTTCAAAAGGCACATCCGCCTTCAAAATGTCATTTAGGATGATCTTCCCGTTTATGGCCGGATAGGTCTTATTCAGGTACTCCACCTTTTCTCTATCCACCTCTATGGCCTTGTATTGCACGCCTTCCCAATCCAGAAGGTATTTGGTGATCGCACCTCCTCCGGGCCCCACCTCCAGCAATTGCATACCTTCGGTACGGGTCACAAACCCTACTATCTTCTTGCACATATTCTCGTCGTGCAGAAAATGCTGCCCCAGACTTTTCTTCAGCGTGTACATACAACAAAAGTACTGATTGCTTCACTATCTGAGCTACCATTTTCATGCGCTGCTCGGCTGCAAAAAAACACCTGCACACTCCCCGGCGATATTACAAATACCAAATGCCTCCTTTTAACTTACCTTCGCCACTATATTTTTCTAATTTTATAGCATGGACATAAAAATAGCGCAAAGACCATCGACCCACGACAGAGCGTGGATAATAGACGACATCAAAAGCCTGGCTTCCATACCCGGATTGACCACAGATCAGACCAAATATGCAGAGACCGTTTTCGCTGCAGAGCAGAACATAGCAACGCTGAACCACTACAGCGGTTTCGCTTTCATTGTTTTGGTGAGAACTAAAAAGACCGACTGGCAGTCATCAGAATCGCTCAGAAAAGCGGGTGCCGAACTGCAACTCCTTTGCAACAGGCACAAACTGAAAGAAGTAACAGTATCGAACATATCAATAGTTGCGAATGCAGCGCTTCTTATTACAGAAGGTCTTGCATTAGCAAACTATCAGTTCCTGAAGTACCGCACAGAGGCTAAAAAACTGACACATACCCTTACAAGCATCTCAATAACCAAAGATTCTGCAACGGTAAAAGATGTTGCTCAACTCAAAATAACGGTTGATGCGATCTATAAAGCACGCACTCTGGTAAACGAACCTGTTAATTACTTATCAGCAGAACAACTCTCCAAAGAGATAGCTGCAATGGGTAAAGAAGCCGGTTTTAAAGTGACCGTGCTCAACAAAGCAAGGATTGTAAAAGAAAAAATGGGCGGCCTCTTATCCGTAAATGCCGGAAGCAAACAACCACCCACTTTTACGATAATGGAATACGTGCCGAAGAAAGCACTCAACAAGAAACCAATAGTACTGGTAGGCAAGGGCGTAGTATATGACACCGGTGGCCTCTCTCTGAAACCAACGGCCAACTCCATGGACCGCATGAAAAGCGACATGAGCGGTGCGGCATTGGTGGCGTCTTCTATGTACGCTATAGCAAAAATGCAGTTGCCATTACATATTATTGCTTTAGTACCTGCCACCGACAACCGCCCCGGAGAGGAAGCCTACACACCGGGCGACGTAATAAAGATGTACAGCGGATCGACGGTGGAAGTACTGAATACCGATGCCGAAGGCCGCATGATATTGGCCGATGCGCTCCACTGGGCAAAACGTTACAAACCAGAATTAGTGATAGACTTCGCCACACTTACCGGCGCCGCTTCTGCTGCAGTAGGCGAACACGGCATTGTATGTATGGGAACAGCGGCCGATGAGGTACGCTCGGCGTTCCGCGAAAGCGGCATGCGCCAGTACGAACGCCTCGTGGAGTATCCGCTGTGGGATGAGTATGGCGACCAGATCAAATCCGACATCGCCGATCTCAAAAACGTAGGCGGTGCAACCGGAGGCGCAATAACTGCGGGTAAATTCCTTGAACATTTTACTGACTACCCATGGATGCACTTCGATATTGCCGGTGTATCTTTCTTTATGGCTCGGAAAGCATACATGCCGGCAGGTGGAACTGCATTCGGCCTCCGCATGCTGCTCGACTTCCTCCGTCATTATAATAAGGCATAACTTCGTAACACTCACAACTAATAGTCAACATGCATACTAATAGCGAAAAACCGGTCATAGGCATCACCACCGGCGACCTGAACGGAATAGGAACTGAAGTCATTATCAAAACCTTTTCAGACAACCGCATCCTCGAACTCTGCACGCCTGTGATCTTCTCGTCCAATAAGGTGATCAATTTCTACAGGAAATTGTCGCCCGAGGTCACAATTAACTTCAACAGCACAAAAGACCTTACCAAACTCAACACAAAACAGGTCAACGTGTTCAATTGCTGGGAAGACGAAGTGCCATTACAGCCCGGAGTCCTTACAGACGCGGGTGGCAAATACGCTATTCGCTCTCTTATGGTGGCCACTCAGTGCCTGAAAGATGGTCAGCTCGATGCTATTGTCACAGCCCCTATCCACAAGAGCAATACAAACCTCCCCGACTTCCCATACACGGGTCACACTCCTTTCTTCAAGGATAAATTCGGAGCCAAAGATGTCCTGATGATATTGTACAGCAACTCTCTCCGCGTTGCCCTCGCTACCGAGCACATACCTGTATCTAAGATCGCTTCATCTATTACCAAAGAACTGCTTCTGGGTAAAATAAGCATCCTGCGCGAGTCACTGATCAAAGATTTTGGGATCGACAAACCTCGCATTGCCATACTGGGTCTCAACCCACATGCCGGTGATGAAGGGCAGATCGGTTCAGAAGAACAGACGATCATCAGACCACTCATCGAAAGCTTCAAACAAAAAGATGCAATCGTATTCGGCCCGTATAGTGCCGACGCTTTTTTTGCCAACAGCAGCTACACACAATTCGATGCAGTGCTGGCCATGTATCACGACCAGGGTCTCGTAGGTTTCAAAGCGCTGGCAAAGGGAGAGGGTGTGAACTTCACCGCAGGTCTTCCCATCATCCGCACATCACCCGATCATGGTACTGCTTTCGACATTGCAGGTAAAGACATCGCAGATCCATCGTCCTTCCGCGAGGCGGTCTTCCAGGCGCTCGACCTTCTGCGTCAGCGTGCACAACATGCCGAGAACACAGCCAATCCATTGCGCCGTGGTAAGATAGAAAAAGAAAGGACTGAAAGCGCGTAGTGATACTTGTGAATAACTCACACAAAACACGAAGTGAATTATTCAACTCATCACGAACCTCAAACAAACTTCACAATTACACTGAGCAGCATCACCAACACGATGCAGCTTTTTTTTATTGTATCTAGAAATCGTTCGTTTGAAAATTTATGTCTGCAATGAGGGTAGAGGAGAACTAATGAACAAGCTGAAAACCGCTACAGCATGCACTTTCAGGTAGGTGCATAAAAAAAGCCCGGCGAGGTTGTGGGCTGCCGGGCTCTATAAAGGATGGGTTAGTAAGCACAATCCTTACACAATATTAAAAAGAAAATTTTCCACTAAAAAATTATTTATCTCTTTTTTTGAATACACCCTCAAAGATGTTGACAGGTTATCCACAATGATGTGAATATCTCATTTTCAAGATCACTTCGTTACATGTCGTGCTCACAAAAAATACGCGCAGTTTGTAAGCATCGAACAACAAAAAAGCAGACACATTTTTATGTCTGCTTTTGCAATTTCATGATCGCTGCTTTTGTCTTACCAATCCTTCTGCATGCGCACGGGCGCTCCCTTTTCTTTCTTCATCTTGTCCTGCAATTTTTTCTCTTCCTGCTGCAAAGCATTCAACAATTGCTCTGCCTGCTTCTCCGATAATTTGCTGGGCTGTCCCTGCGGGCGCTGATCTTTTTCGTCTTTCTTGTCCTTGTTCTCGTCGTCCTTTTTCTGCTCGTCTTTATCGTCTTTTTTATCCTTGTTCTTATCTTCCTGGACCTGCTTATTCTTATCGTCCTTTTTGTCTTTATCCTTGTCCTTATCTTTCTTATCCTTGTCTTGTTGTTCCTGCTTTTTCTTCATTTGCTCTGCATAAGACAGATTGTACTTAGCATCAGCA
This sequence comes from Chitinophagaceae bacterium, assembly GCA_014879545.1. Lineage (GTDB taxonomy): Bacteria > Bacteroidota > Bacteroidia > Chitinophagales > Chitinophagaceae > Nemorincola. Next base: position 5,014 of record JACSRV010000079.1, read on the forward strand.
TCCTGCGGATTCGCGCGAAGGGTCTTTTTGTAACTCTCTATCGCCTCGTCCCATTTCTGCTGCGACATGTAGGTGTTACCTATGTTGTAGTTAGCGGCTGCCTTGTCTCCGTTCGATGACGCTACCTTGGCAGTCCTTTCCATAACACTGCGCGAAGAGTCGAACTGCTTCTGCTGATACAGACTATTCCCAAGATTAAAAAGCGCAGGCGTATAATTGGGTTTCTTAGCCACAACTTTGGCATAGTCTGCAGCGGCCTCTTTATACCTCTTCTGGCCATAGAGCGAATTACCTGTGTTGATAAGCCTGCTCACCTGCCCCATCGCTTCCTTTGCCCCTGTCAATACCAACAGCAATGCCACGCACACCACCAATGGTATGCGCAGTGTACGGTGCACCCTTATTTCCATATGATCATGCAGCCGATTCATCTAACTTCTTTTTTACCTTCCTTTTAGCTCCGGGCAACATCCACTCTGCAACAAGCAGGATAAATCCCGCAAACAGGAAATATTGAAAATAACTTGTGAAATCAGTGAACATCATCGTCCCCAGGTTCTTCTGCTCCATACTCTCAAGAGAAGAGTTCAGCCGCTCAGCAACATCATCGGTATTTTGAAGAAGACTGTATGAACCCCTTCCTGCCCCGGCTATCGCACGCAATGCATCTTCATTCAGCTTGCTCACCACCGGCGTGCCATTCTCATCCAGCTTCACCGACTTCGTGTCAGGATCATATAGCGTGCTTCCCTGAGGTGAGCCTACACCCACCGTATGGATAACCACACCTTCCTCTGCAGCCTGTCGTGCAGCCTCTATTGCTTGCTCGTCATGGTCCTCACCGTCAGAAATAACAATAAGCGACTTGAATTTCCGCTCATTGCGGGTGAACGACTCCATACCCATCTTTATGGCTTCGGAAATTACCGTACCCTGGGTTGGCACTATCTCAGGTCCCACATTCTGAAGGATCATCTTCACAGCGCTGTAATCTACCGTCAGGGGCACCTGCATATATGCCTTTCCCGCAAAAACGATCAGCGCCACACGGTCATTCTTCATTTTGTCCGTCAGCCTCATGATCAGCTGTCGTGCCCGCGTCAGCCTGTCAGGCTGCAGGTCTTTCGCCAGCATGCTTTTACTTACGTCAAGCGCCACTACCACGTCCACACCTTTCCGCTCGGTCTTTTCTGTTTTATCACCCATCCGCAGGTTAGCCCATCCCACCACTATCAGAAAGAATGCCGAAACCTGCAAAATGAATTTAAACGTACTGCGGCCGGCAATATATCCTTGTATCTGGCTGCCTATGAGCTCCTCATTACCCAGCTTTTGCAACTTGCGTTTGCGCCAGTAGATAACACTCATAAAAAGAACCACCAACACCGGCAATAATGCCAGCATGTACAGGTAGTTGATATGTTGAAACTGGAACATAATATCAGAACCACAAATTTAGTCGGGCAAACTATACATTGTTCGACAAAAAAATGTGATTTTGATTTTCTTTAACAAGAATCCGAAAACTGAATATCGCCCTCGCCTTTCACCTATTGCCGCCCTCCACCCATCTACTCCGTTTTAATAACTATCTTCGCACTCCTTTAATACACATATTATATGTATCGTTCTCATACATGCGACGAGCTCCGCATGCAACATATCGGCACCGAAGTAACAATGGCCGGCTGGGTACAAACAGTGCGCAAATTCGGCAGCATCACCTTCACCGACCTGCGCGACCGCTACGGCATCACGCAGCTCTATTTCAACGAACAACTCAACCCAACCCTCGATCGCCAGCCTATCGGTCGCGAATTTGTGATTCAGGCAAAGGGAAAAGTGGTGGAGCGCGCCAGCAAGAACGGTAAGATCCCTACAGGAGACATCGAAGTGGAAGTAACGGAATTCACTATCCTCAACAGTGCCGCTACCCCGCCATTCACTATTGAAGAAGATACCGATGGCGGTGACGAACTGCGCATGAAGTACCGCTACCTCGACCTCCGTCGCCCTACCCTGCGTCGCAACCTCGAGCTCCGTTACCGCGTCAATCGTTCTGTCCGCAACTACCTCGATACGCAAGGCTTCTGGGATATTGAAACGCCCTTCCTCATTCGTAGTACCCCCGAGGGCGCTCGCGACTTTGTGGTGCCAAGCCGCATGAACGAAGGTCAGTTCTACGCCCTTCCCCAAAGCCCGCAGACCTTCAAACAACTCCTCATGGTAAGCGGTTACGACCGCTACTACCAGATCGTTAAATGCTTCCGCGATGAAGACCTTCGTGCCGACCGTCAGCCCGAGTTCTCTCAGGTCGACTGCGAAATGAGCTTCGTGGAGCAGGAAGACATTCTCAACACATTCGAAGGCCTGTTCAAACACGTCTTTAATGACGTGAAAGGAGTGGAGATCACAGAAGCCTTCCCGCGCATGACATGGGACGATTCAATGTGGTTCTACGGCAATGACAAGCCTGACATCCGCTTCGGCATGACCATCGGCAACATCAAAACACCGGTCGCCGCCGACCGTACCGACGCCACAGATACAACATCACTCTGGCAAGGCGAATTCCCGGTATTTAATAATGCCGAGACCATCCTTGCTATTGCTGCTCCCGGCTGCAGCGAATATACCCGCAAACAACTCGATGAACTGACTGAATGGGTGAAGCGCCCGCAGATAGGCATGAGCGGTCTCGTGTACATCAAATGCAACACCGACGGCACTTTCAAGAGCAGTGTAGATAAGTTCTTTACCGAAGACAAATTGAAAGCCGTCGCTACCTTCTGCAATGCGAAAGCTGGAGACCTGATACTCTTGCTGGCCGGCAACGAGACCCGCACCCGCAAGGCCATGAGCGAGCTTCGCCTCGAAATGGGCAACCGCCTCGGTTTCCGCAATCCCGATGTCTACAAACCACTTTGGGTCATAGATTTCCCGCTGTTCGAGTACGACGAAGACGGCAACCGATGGGTGGCACGTCACCACCCGTTCACTTCTCCCAAGCCCGAGCATATCGAATGGATGAACGACCTCAGCAAGTACGGCGCCATCAAGGCAAATGCATACGATATAGTGCTTAACGGCACCGAGATCGGTGGCGGCTCCATTCGTATCTTCCACCGCGACTTGCAGGAGAAGATGTTCGCTGCGCTCGGCATGAGTAAGGAAGAGGCGCAGGAGAAATTCGGCTTCCTCATGGGTGCGTTCGAATATGGCGCACCACCACACGGTGGCATCGCATTCGGCTTCGACCGACTTTGCGCACTCCTCGGTGGTCAGGAAAGTATCCGCGACTACATTGCATTCCCTAAAAACAACGCCGGCCGGGATGTGATGCTCGATGCCCCTTCTGACATAGACGACACACAGAAAAAAGAGCTGGGACTGAAATAGTCATAAAAACAACTGCGGTCCGCGAAGCCATCCTTTGGGATGGCTTCGCCCATTTAAACACTGTTAAAACAAACATAATATCTAATCCTCCTATTTTACTATTGTGGTTTCCGCGCGCACTACCCCTAAATTTGTTCTCTATGAAGCACTTCATCCGTTTGACCGTCCCTTTACTGCTCCTGCTGCTGCAACTACAGGCATGTGCACAAAAAGACAATCTTCACAACTCTAAAGCTTTTAAACAAATGAATACCGCGAATACAACCGCAAAGACCCACAAAGAAGAAATAGCCACATTCGGCGCAGGCTGCTACTGGTGCACCGAAGCTCAGTTCCAATTGCTGAAAGGTGTCAGCCATGTAGAATCAGGCTTCAGCGGCGGCCATGTCGATAACCCCACCTACAAAGAAGTGTGCAATGGCACCACCGGCCACGCCGAGGTATGCAACGTCTACTACGATCCCGCTGTGGTCACTTTCGATGAACTCCTTGCAGCCTTCTGGACCTGCCACGACCCTACAACACTCAACCGTCAGGGCAATGATGTCGGCACTCAATACCGGTCAGTCATCTTCTGGCACAACGACGAGCAGCGCGAGAAAGCTGAGATGTACAAAAAACGCCTCAACGAAGAAAAAGCGTTTGGCAACCCTATTGTCACCGAAATAGCTCCATTCCGCAAGTTCTATATTGCCGAAGACTACCACCAGAACTACTATAACGACAATAAAACGCAACCCTACTGCCAGTTTGTGGTAGGCCCCAAAGTAGACAAGTTCAAAAAGGTGTTCTCCGGAAAGCTCAAGTGATACTGAACAAGATGATATTTACAGGCTGCCGCGTGGCAGCCTTTTTTTATACCCCTTTTTTAAAAGTTATCCACCGCCCTGCAAAACTCTACAGTTCCATATCCTTGCCCCTTCGTTAATTTCACGAACAATCAATCCCGAAATTGTATGAAAGTAATGATCATCATGGGTTCACAGACCGATGAATCAGTAATGCAGGAAAGCAGCAAATGGCTTACCTGGTTTGGAATAGAGAACAACATGGTGGTAGCTTCCGCCCACCGCAACCCCGACAAAGTGAGAGACCTGATGGTGAACGCGGTCGGCAATGGCTACGGTGCTGTCATAGCTGCCGCAGGCATGGCTGCGGCACTGCCCGGTGTTTGCGCAGCATACACCTCACTCCCTGTCCTCGGTGTTCCGCTCGATGGCGGCCTGCCCGGTGGCATAGACGCGCTCTACAGCATTGTGCAGATGCCCGCCGGTCTCCCTGTTGGCACACTCGCAGTGGGCAAAGCCGGCGCACGCAATGCCGCTGTTCTCTGTGCACGCATCTTCGCGCTCAGCAACCCAGTAGTTGCAAAACGCCTCGAAGAATTCAAGGCTGCCGAATACCGCATCTGACGTAAAACACAAGTTCTTTGAATCTACACCGATACAATGGCAGGCGCACCTGCACACGCCATTGCTGCACACCTGCCATTGTATCCTTGTCCACACTACACATTTTCTCAATGTGCTGATGCCTGGTAAAACTTACCTCCTCCCCTTGGTCTGCACAGCTTCAGCAAACTTAACAGTACCATAATCTCAGTTTGGTACGCCTTTTGTAGTTTTATTTTTAACCCGTAAAACGTAGCACATTGACAGAAGCAATCATCAACCTCGAAACAGTGAATCCCATAGAGTTCTTCGGGATCAATAACAGCAAATTCGAACTCCTCAAACGAAAGTTCCCGCTTCTCAAGATCCTTTCCCGAGGCACGCAGATCAAGATCACCGGCCAGCCCGATGAAGTAGCGAATGCTCAGGCAAAGATCAGCCAGGTCATCCAGTACCTCGAACGCAACGGGCATGTGTCAGACAATTACTTCTCGCGCATTCTCGGCGACGAAGAGCAGGACGCACAAGCCGAAGAACCTGTACAGAACGACATACTCGTATTTGGCCCCAACGGCAAGGTCATCCGCGCCAAAACGCAGAACCAGAAACTCATGGCTCAGGTGTCAGAGAAAAACGACATCATCTTCGCACTCGGCCCTGCCGGTACTGGTAAGACCTACACCGCAGTGGCATTGGCGGTTCGTGCACTGAAGAACAAGACCGTAAGGAAGATCATCCTCACTCGTCCTGCAGTAGAGGCCGGCGAAAGCCTTGGTTTCCTTCCCGGCGATCTCAAAGAAAAGATCGATCCATACCTGCGCCCGCTCTACGATGCGCTCGACGACATGATACCCAGCGACAAGCTCAACTACTTCATGTCCAACCGCATCATAGAGATAGCACCACTCGCATACATGCGCGGCCGCACGCTCGACAACGCCTTCATCATTCTCGACGAGGCGCAGAACGCTACAGAGCTACAGCTCAAAATGTTCCTCACACGTATCGGCGCATCCGCCAAGGCCATCATCACGGGCGACCTTTCTCAGATAGACCTTCCAAAGAATCAGAAGAGCGGCTTGCTCAAAGCATCACGCATTCTGCAGAACATAGAAGGCATCGCCCACGTGCAGCTCGACGAGGCCGATGTCGTCCGTCACCGACTCGTAAAACAGATCATCCGCGCATACGACAAAGATCAGGAGCGCGAAGAAGAACTGGAACAAAAACGTAGCCAGCAATGGCAGGCCCTCGGAAATCAGAAAAACAACGGCTGATAATTTCACTAAATAACAAAGAGCCTCCTCATCAACAGGAGGCTCTTTTATTTGCACTTTTTACCTACAGCTTAAACGTTATCGGCAACGTATAATACACCCTTACCGGCTTACCATTCTGTTTGCCTGGCCTCCACGCTGGCATCGCCTTAATCACCCTCGTTTGCCGTAGGTTGCACCTACGGCAGGCCCTGCAGCCGGTATCCGACCGGCAACAAAATCCCGTACATTTCAGCAGCACCGACAATCTACTCCTTCACAACCCGCACCACCATGCGCCTGCCAAAGCCATCTGCAAGTTGCAACACATACACCCCCGCACTAAATTGCAGAGTGGTGGAGAGTATTCAGTGATGCAGATCCGCTCAGCCCCTGATGGCGCCTTCATATTTCCGTAGATGTGGTTACCGTGCCCCCAATAGTAGAAAAGAAAGCTGACCAAGCACAATGCCTGATCATCTGGTAGACGATAGGAAAGATGCCAGCGCCACGCAGCTGCACAGCGAACTGCGAAACAGCGTAGGGCTAACCTTTTGCCTCGCGGAGCGATGAGGCAAAAGGCGGCACTTTCTTTTGGTTCTTTTCTTTTCGCTATAGAAAAGAAAAGAACAGGAGCGGATGGGAAAGTCACGCACAACTCCAGTTTGCCGTCGGTTTCACCTACGGCAGGCCCGGCAGCCGGTATCCGACCGGCAAATAAATCCCGTACATTACTACTCCTTCACAACCCGTATCACCACGCGCCTGCCATAGCCATCTGTAAGTTGCAACACATACACCCCCGCACTAAAATGCCCCACCTCAATCCGGCCAAAAACCGCATCCACGGCACCACTCATCACAGTCACACCAACAACATTCATCACGCGGTATGCCATTCGTTCAGTAAGGCCGATAATAAACAACTCATTCGTTGCAGGATTTGGATACACTTTTATGTCGTGAGAGTTCAGTGTTCTCAACCCACTACTTCCGGGTATTATTATAGATCTGCAACTTGTGTGTGTACCGCAGTCAGTAAATACTTTTGCACACACGTGGTAAGTATCAGCAACTGCATAGGTGTGTATGACGTTTAAACCTGTGTCTGTATTTCCATCTCCAAAGTTCCATTGCACACTGTCATACCAAATCATCGTGCCAGTGTAAGCAAATCCGTGTACAAGCATGCCTGTGTCTGTAAATGCGGATGTGATCGGCAAAAAGCAGTTCACCATTATATCCTGGCATGAAGTATGACTTCCACAATTGGTATAAACCGTTACGCAAACATGGAACGTGTCTTCTGTCGTATAGACGTGACTGGGATTGAGTAACGTAGATGTGCCACCATCACCAAAATTCCACCGCACACTATCCATACCTGCAGTTGTACCGGTATAGGTGAAAGTGCGTGAAGCCCCCGCCCCCGAAATGGTAAATGAGGATACAGGTGGAATGATGCAGGTTACTGTGACAGGCAAACAGTAGGTGTGACTGCCACAATTGGTATATACCGTTACACAGACAGTATAGGTTCCTGCCGCCGAAAAGGTGTGACTGGGCGACACCACTGATGTAGTGATGCCATCACCAAAATTCCAGCGTACGCTATCCATACCTGCGGTTGTACCGGTATAAGTAAAAGAACGGGAAAGGTCAGTGCCGGTAAATGAGTAAGATGCTGTTGGTCCGGCTATGCATGTCACCACTACCGGATTGCAGTAAGTATGCACGCCGCAATTGGTATAGACTGTTGCGCATACTGTATAGGTGCCGGCAGCGGCATAAGTGTGTAATGGACTTGATCCCGTTGCCGTTCCTCCGTCGCCAAACGTCCAGGAAACACTGTCCATGCCTGTTGTTGTTCCTGTATAGGTAAATGTCTTTGAAAGCCCGGCACCGGCACTTACTGTGAACGAAGATACCGGACTGGTTACACATGTTATCGTAACGGGGTTGCAGGTGGTGGTAGTGCCACATGGATTCGTGGCTGACGCGCACACAGTATAGGTTCCGGCCGCACTAAATGTATGGGCGGTACTGGTGCCGGAACCTGAACCTCCATCACTGAAACTCCATGATACAGCAGTTACGCCGGTTGTGGTGCCTGTATAGGTGAAAGTTCGCGTCAGCCCTGTGCCGGACAAGCCGAAAGACGGAACTGGCGAAGTGATGCACGGTATCCGCACTTCATTGCAGTAAAGATCGCTGCCACAGGCAGTGTATACCCGCACGCAGGCGGTGAACGTATCTGCCGTTGCATAGGTGTGTGTCGGATTCAACAAGGTACTGGTTCCACCATCACCAAAATACCACCGCACACTATCTATAGCAGGAGTAGTGCTGCCAGTATAGCTGAATCCACGCACCAGATAGCCGGTATCTGTGAAATGAGCGACAGGTGCCGATGTGCAATTGCAGTCCACTCCATATTTCATTACAAAAAAGTCACTGTTGCCCCCTATACTCGTATAAGGAGACTGTGAGCCAGCCCAAATGTTGTTTGATACTTCCCCTGCAAGATAGATGTTGCCCTTTCTGTCCGTTGCGGTGCACATAATACCATCAAGCGAGCCGAAACCGTGCAACTGATAGTGCCTTTCAATGTAACCCGCTGTATCAAGCACAACAAAATGGGCGTTCTGAGTCTCCCCGGGAAATTCGATCAATGTGTCAGACCCGCTAACTACCTTCGTTCTGAACGCGCCGCCGGCAACGACATTTCCATTGCTTGTCAAACTTGGATTCAGGAGGTTATTTACGCTATTTGCTCCGCTAAATCCCTTTAGCCATTTAGGGTTCCCGCCAGTGTCAATTTTTAAGATGAAGGAGACCGCTCCCGGCAATTCCTGAGTTATGGTATCGCCACGATAACTAACCCAGTCATTTGTTCCTCCTGTCAAGTAAATATGATCACTGTTGTCAAAGGTAATGCCACTGAACACTGCAAGATTAAAATTATCGGCAAGAGTGTCCATCCATATCAAGTTTCTGTCTGTGTCAAACGAGGCAACATACGGGTGCCGTGAGCTATCAGGGAACATATAATAAGCCCGTGAACCATAAACGTAAAGGTGTCCAGTAGTTTTGTTAATAACACCTCCACCAAGATACATCAAACTTGAGTCAAGTTGAAATTGCTTTATCGACAATAAATTACCTGACACATCATATTTTAGATCATAGTTCCCGTAATGACTTACTAATGTAGGTGTAAATGGCACTCCGTATTTTACTGTATTGATGTAGTGAATGTTGTCATCTCCGTCTACCAATGCAAAAGTCTCACTTGCCGATGTGCCCGCATAGGTTGCCAAAGCATTTTCTCCAACAAATCTCACCCATTTCATATTACCGGTAGTGTCGTATTGCACTAATGTTTGGGTATTATACAGCACTCCTGTTATCGTTGTGTCGAACCCTATCCTCAATAATGTTGCACTTGATGAACCGTGCAAAACATGAAAGGCAATATAAACATGCCCCAAATTGTCACTAACAACATTACAGTGAGTTGTTTGACTGCCAGATATTAGCTTGGCAAACCGCATAGTGCCGTCACATGTGTAGCTTGCAAAAAGCAAATTTTGTGGACTGCCATATGCGCCGGTTCTGAAGAAAGTATCTGCCACAATGGGCCCGGAATTGCCAACAACGCTTAAAGTATAGATATTGCCGTTGTTGTCTGAACAAATTGACTGTGTGGATTCCCTTGTGAACCCTGTAGTAACCAACTCTGTTGAACCTCCACCTTTTACCCAATTGAATGACTGTGCATGCGAGGAACAAATACCGGCGATACTGCTCAGAAAGAGCAAAATGAGAAATCTTGTGATGTGCTTCATGGTTTCAGGTACACATAAAATTAAAGAAATTTATTTATTCAGGTGACTATTTGTAACAAAAATGATGCCGTATTGCCTTCGTTTGCTGTCGGTTTCACCTACGGCAGGCCCGGCAGCCGGTATCCGACCGGCAAATAACCACGTTCTCGGAAAGTCTTCATCTTGATGCCGCCCAACGGCCATTCCCCTACCCAACAACTTTTTACCACACTACAGAAATCGCACTATGATAAAACGCGTCATTGCGAGAAGCCCGGTGGGCAAGTGCGCCGGCCGGCGACGAAGCAATCTCGAGACCGTGCGCACAGTAATATTGGGTAACCCGAAGTGGCGAATTGCGAGATTGCTTCGTCACAACCCGCCCGAGGGCCTCGCTTTGTTCCTCGCAAAGACGACCTGCGTTGAA
>JACSRV010000009.1 GCA_014879545.1 Chitinophagaceae bacterium
TGGCCTCGCCGTCGAGCACGGCGGCAAGAGCCAGGAAGCCGCAGCGGTGTGGCTCGATGATCTGCGCAAGGGCGGCCGCTACGCCCGCGATGTTTACTGAGCACCGTAGAGACAATGAGCGACAACGAGATTCCGGAAGTCGAGCGCATCAAGCGCGACAGCCGCCACTTGCGCGGCACCATTGCCCAGGGTCTCCTCGATACGAGGACCGGCGGCATCAGCGATGCCGACAAGGCCTTGCTGAAGTTTCACGGCAGCTACCAGCAGGACGATCGCGACCTGCGCGATGAACGGCGCAGGCAGAAGCTCGAGCCCGACCACCAGTTCATGGTGCGCGCCCGCCTGGCTGGCGGTGTGCTGACGACGCAGCAATGGCTGGCCTTCGACGAACTGGCGACGAAGTACAGCTCCGGTTCGCTGCGCATCACGACACGCCAGACATTCCAGCTGCACGGGGTGCAGAAGCAGAACCTGAAGAAGGTCATCGCCGGCATCTCGCAGCTGCAGGCGAGCACGATCGCCGCCTGTGGCGATGTGAACCGGAATGTAATGTCGTCGGCCAATCCATTTGAATCACCGGTGCATGCTGAAGTAACCGAAGATGCCCGGCGCATCTCAGCTCATCTCAGTCCGCAAACCGGTGCCTATCATGAGATATGGCTCGACAAAGAACTGATTGCCGGCGGCGAAACCGAAACGGAACCCATATACGGAAAAGTGTATATGCCACGTAAGTTTAAAATTGCCATTGCCATTCCGCCGCGCAACGACACCGATGTTTTATCCAACGACCTGGGATTCATTGCCATCGTTGAGAACGGAGTACTTAAGGGCTACAACCTGAGTGTCGGAGGGGGTATGGCCTATACTTTCGGCAACAGCAACACCTTTCCCCGTGTAGCGGATGTGGTGGGTTATCTTCCCAAAGAAAAAATTGTTGAAGCCGCTGAAGCTGTACTCGTGTTCCAGAGAGATCATGGTAACCGATCCGACAGAAAAAATGCGCGCTTGAAATATACGATTGAAAAATACGGGCTGGATTACTTCAAATCAGAACTGCTCCGTACCCATAAGATAGAACTGGAAGTTGCAAAAACTTATCAATTTGAAACACAGGGAGATTTGTACGGATGGAAACAGGGAGTAGACGGTTACTGGCATTATACCTTGTTTGTTGAAGGTGGAAAGTTGACCGATTTAAAAGGAATTACCACTAAGACAGCCGTAAGAGAGATCGCACAAATACATGATGGTTCGTTTATCCTTACAGGCAACCAAAACCTTGTCATCGCTCAGGTTTCACAGGCAAATAAAGCAAAAATTGAAGCTATCCTGAGAAAACATCAGGTAGTAGAAAGCAATAGCATATCCAGACTGCGCCAACATTCCATTGCCTGTGCTGCTCTTCCCTATTGCGGATTATCCTTTGCCGAAGCTGAAAGATACCTGCCCACTGTGGTGGACAAAATTGATGTGATCCTCAAGCAACTTGGATTGTTCGAAGAGCCTATCTCCATCCGTATGACCGGCTGTCCGAACGGATGCGGTCGCCCTTTCCTCGGAGAAATTGCTTTGGTGGGAAGAGCTCCCGGCAAATACAATCTGTATCTGGGTGCAAGTTTCAGAGGCGACAGACTGAACAAGCTGTACAAAGAAATGCTGAATGAAGAAGAGATATTGTCGTCATTAGAAGCTCTGTTGACCGACTACGCGCAGAACAGAAGTGACAATGAGCGTTTTGGTGACTTTGTTATCCGGAAGGAATATGTAAAGGCAGTACATCATGCCACTGAATTCCATCACTAATTCGTCCTCACATGAAAAGAGAAGATCTCAATTTTCTACCGATCTCCATCAATGTTACCGGTAAAAAAATCTTATTAATAGGAGGAGGAAAAGTTGCCACTCACAAAGCTTCCATTCTTGCACGCTTTGTAACTGATAATGTAACAGTTATATCACCTTATTTCACCAAAGAGATTAAGCAGCTTCCTTTCCGCTTTATTGAAAAAATGTATGAAAAGGAAGACCTGGAAGGTTACTTCCTTGTGTATGTTTGCACAGGCGATCATGAACTCAACCGGCAAATAAAGGCAGATGCAGAAGCATTGGGTATACTTACCAGTGTATGCGATGCACCCTTGCTGTGCGACTTTGTTTCGCCGGCAATATTTAAACAGGAACACCTGACCATAGCAGTAGCTTCGAATGCACAAAACGTGTATCAATCGGTAGCTGTGCGCGACAGGATAGCTAAATTAACTCAGGATGGTATATTACAGCTCGATCAATCAGTATAATGCAGGAATAGAAGCACGGGAAGATTACTTCAAATGGCTTCAACTTCCCCGGGAACTGCCCCATGTGCTGTTGAAAACCTGCAACAGGGTGGAAATATACCGGGGAGAAGGAGATATTCATCCGGAGACAGTGCGGCATTTGTACCGGGTTGTTTCAGGACTGGAATCGGGAATCACCGGTGAAACAGCCATTCAGGGACAGGTGAAGGCTGCGTATGAAACAGCTAAATCAACCTATGAACTGCCCTCCTCACTGCACCGGCTTTTTCAACAGGCGTTGAGGGTTGGCAAGTTGGTACGTAATCAATCCGGCATTAGTAAGGGAGCTGTCTCCCATGGTCAGGCGACTGTCGAAATGATAAGTTCCAGCGGTATTGAATTGAATCACGCGCGTATTACCCTTATAGGTGTGAATAAACTTACTGAGGACACTATTCGCTTTCTACAACAGAAAGGGGCAGAAACTATTTTTGTTGCGAACAGGAGTTATCACAAAGCGCTACCCTATGCCGAAAGATATCAGTGTAAGATTT
>JACSRV010000061.1 GCA_014879545.1 Chitinophagaceae bacterium
CTTTTATTTGTTCATTTTTTTTTTTTTTTTTCTAATATTGCAGCCAAATAATACTAAAACATACCAAAATGAGATCGTCATTGTACCTGTTCATCGCGTTATTGTTTGTTCCTTCATTAGTCTTTTCCCAATCGAAAGGGGTGCTGAACGGAACGGTACGTGACAAAAAGACCCAGGAGGGATTGATAGGCGCTGCCGTGATACTGGAAGGAACCGGATTGGGCGGAGTGACCGACACCAACGGTAACTTTAGAATTACCGATATCCCCACCAAGTCTTATAACGTTCGTTTTCAGGCGCTGGGCTACGAGGACCAGGTTCTGTACAATGTGGTGATCACATCGGGCAATGAACAGATAGTGAATGTGGAAATGGACAACGGAAGCGGTGTGGCGCTGAAAGAGGTGGTGGTAAGAAAGAACCCTTTCAGCAAAAGTGCTGAGACACCTATGTCTTTGCAAACACTCTCGGCCCAGGAGATAAAGAGCAATCCGGGGGGCAACTTCGACATTTCTCGTGTGATACAGGCTTTCCCCGGCGTGGGTGGAACATCGGGCGTAGGTGGTTACAGAAACGACCTGATCATTCGTGGTGGTGCCCCCAACGAGAACGTATATTATTTAGACGGCATAGAGGTACCGGTGATCAATCACTTTGCCACACAGGGGTCCGGCGGTGGCCCTACGGGAATTATCAACATCTCTTTTATCGAGGATGTGAACCTGTACACAAGTGCATTCCCTTCGAAATACGACAATCCTTTGTCTGGTGTCCTCCAGTTGAAACAACGCAAAGCCAACCCCGACCATAGTCAGCACAACATACGCCTCAGCGCCACGGAATTGGCATACAGCACCGACGGCCCGATAGTGAAAGACAAACTCACCTACATGGCCTCCGCACGCCGTTCTTACCTGCAACTGCTGTTCAAGGCGCTGCAACTGCCCATTCAGCCTTCCTATTGGGACTTCCAGTACAAGATAGACTATAAGATTAACAAGAAGTTGTCGTTCTATACATTGGCCATTGGCGCAATAGATAAGTTCTCATTCATTACTCCCGATAACCTTACAGCAGAGAATGTGTACACCTTGCAGTCGAACCCACTTATCAACCAATGGAGCTACACCAACGGATACGGACTCAAAGGCCTTGCGAAGAATGGGTATTGGAACCTCACGTTCAGCCGCAATATGCTGAATAACCAACTGGACAAGTATAAAGACAATCAGAACCCATCTGAAGCAACACGTACACTGAAAATAAGGTCGGTTGAAGCTGAGAACAAAATGCGCTTCGATATGAACAAATCGTATGACCGATGGAGTTACAGCTTCGGCGCAATGAGCCAGTACGATCAATTCACCAACGACCTGTATACGGTGATACGCGCTGAGGCACGCGACACAAATAATGTCGTAACAACTCCTGCCATCACGGCAACCGGCAATACAGCTATTAATTTCTGGCGATATGGAGCCAACGGACAGATAGCGGCCAATTTTTTCGAGAAAAAAACAGTTGTCTCCTTCGGAGTGAGGGTTGACGGAAATACATTCACCACCGACGGAGCCAATCCTTTTAATACATTATCGCCACGCCTCGCGGTTTCACAGACCTTAACACCGCAGCTCAAACTTAACCTGTCGGCTGGTCGATACTTCAAGATACCAACCTATACCATACTAGGTTATAAAGATGCAGCCGGAAACCTGGTGAATAAAGGAGCCCGCTACGTGCAGAGCGACCATCTGGTGGGTGGCTTCGAATTCCAGCCCGAATGGCAAGGTGTACGATTCACGCTGGAAGGATTCTATAAAATGTACAACAACTATCCGGTATCTGCCAGGGACAGCATTTCGCTGGCGAACAAGGGAGGTGACTTCGCTGTGTTTGGCAATGAGCCTGTCACGTCTACCGGTAAGGGCAAAAGCTATGGAGTTGAATTCCAGTTTCAACAGAAACTTACTCGCAACTTATTCACCATTCTGTCTGTGACGATATACAACAGCGAGTTTACCAATGGCAACGGAAAATACACACCTGCATCCTGGGACAATGGCCAGCTGATATCGCTGATAGGTGGCTACAAGTTCAAACGCAACTGGGAGCTGGGCGTAAAATTCCGCTACCAGGGCGGCGCACCGTACACGCCATACAACATGGCAGCATCGCAAGCCAACTACCTGACGCTGGGCACAGGTGTACTCGACTACAGTCAGTTCAACTCGCTTCGTCTGGGAGCGTTCCATGCGATGGACTTCCGTGTAGACAAAAAATGGAACTTCAAAAAGTGGAGCTTCGACCTATATCTTGATGTAACTAACGCCTATGGCAGTGTTCAGCCCGGCTTCCCTAACTATACCTTCAAACGTACGGACGACAACACCAACTTTGCTACTACAGATGGCAAGCCGCTTAATAGCAACGGTAGCAACGCCATACCTGTGCTACTGGACGGCGGATCGGGCACAGTGATACCAACGATCGGCTTCATCGTAGAGCTGTAACAATACTCCTTTTAAAAATTAGTGTGGCCTTGCAGAACTAACGAAGTTCCAGCAGGGCCACATTTTCTATGTGGTGGGTATGCGGGAACATATCTACCGGCTGCAAGCGAACGATCTTGTAGGCTGCATCGAGCAGTTGTAGGTCGCGCGCCTGAGTTGCGGGATTGCAGCTTACGTACACTACCCTCGGTGCGCGCATCTTTAATAGTTGATTGACCAACTTCTCTGTCATACCTGCACGTGGCGGATCGGTGATGATGACATCAGGACGACCATGTTCTGCAAAGAAAGCATCGGTGCAAACCTTCTCCACATCGCCGGCATAGAACTTGCAGTGTGTGAGGCCATTCAACGCGGCATTCTCCCACGCATCTTTTATAGCATCTTCTACAACCTCTATACCTATGACCTTTGATGCCCCAGCTGAGCAGAAGATTCCTATACTACCAGTGCCACAATAAAGGTCGTAGAGCACTTCCTTACCTGTGAGCCCTGCAAATTCACGTGCTACACGGTATAGCGCTTCAGCCTGTTTGGTGTTGGTCTGAAAGAAAGACTTCGGAGATATCTTGAATCGGAAATTTTCCAGTTGTTCTTCGATGTGGTCCTTGCCCCGCCAGCAGATCACCTCCTGGTCGTGAATCGTGTCATTCACCTTTCCGTTGATGGTATATTGAAGAGACGTGATGCCGGGCACATTGTCCCATATGTGCTGCAACAGTGCCTCGCGCGCCTCTTTGTCTTCGTGATGGATCACGAGATTAACGAGGATCTGACCAGTGGTGGCAACACGTATCACCACATTGCGCAGCCAACCATACTGCGCTTTGAAGTTGTAATACTCAAGGCCGTGTTTGGTTGTGTACTCGCGCAGTACTGACAGCAAAAGATTGGTAGGATCTGTCTGCAGGTAACAAGTGTGTATGGCAACTACTTTATCAAAAAGGCCCGGTGCATGGAAGCCCAATGCAGGCTCCTGCTCGAACTTTTCATCGCGTTCGGCTATCTCTTCAAATGTGCGGTAACGGCTGGTAGAGAAAGTGAACTCGAGTTTGTTGCGGTAATAGCGCTCGTTGGCACTACCGATAATGGGTTGTATCTCTGGCAGCTGCACCTGCCCTATGCGGGAAAGCTGATCGGTGACCTGCTGTTGCTTATAGATAAGCTGCTGACTGTATGGGATCATCTGCCACTTACAGCCGCCGCACACACCAAAGTGTTGGCAGAACGGCTCCACCCTTTGCGGGGAAGGGGTTACCAAACGCGTTGCACGCCCCTCGGCCCAGCTTTTCTTGTCTTTTATGATGACCGCATCGATCACATCGCCGGGCACTACACCGGAAACAAACAGCACCTTGCCGTCGTCTAAACGGGCAATGCTCTTACCCTCTGCTGCATAAGATTCTATGGTAATGCCACTGAGCGGCGCTGCTTTTTTTTTCTTCCTTGACAATTTGGTCGATTTTAGATCCGTGCGAAGGTAACTTAATTCTAAAAACCATAGTAAACACGTGGAAATGAAAACATACCGCAGATTTACTGCCATTTGACCTAATCAATATCGACGGGCACTTAGAATTAATTTGGTATCTTTGACTATATGAAAACACTTACAGTCAACATCCCCGATAATCTGGATATCACTAACAAAGATCTGTCTTTGATGGTTGCTGCAAAGTTGTATGAACAAGCCAAGGTATCATTGGGACAGGCAGCAGAAATTGCCGGCCTTTCTAAAGTTGCATTCGCCGAACTGCTCGGATCATATGGCGTTTCTATTTTCAATTTTTCAGCAGCAGACCTGTCAAACGACATAGCTAATGCATAAGACTATCATCGCTGACACGAGTTGTTTCATTATCCTATCGAAAATTAACGAACTGTCGCTCCTGAAATCGTTATACGGCTCAGTAACGACCACCCCTGAAATTGCCTCTGAATTTGGTCACCCGCTACCGGACTGGGTGATAATTAAGCCGGTTCAGGATAAACAGAAACTATATTTACTGGAGTTACAAATAGACAAAGGTGAATCCAGCGCCCTGGTATTAGCAATGGAACAGGGCGACTGTATGGTAGTCCTTGATGACCAGAAAGCGAGAAAAATTGCAGCAAACCTCCACATAAGTTTTACCGGAACTTTGGGCATCATTGTCAAAGCGAAAACCTCAGGTATCATTACTTCTATTGTTCCGATACTTGAGAAGATCCGCGAGACAAACTTCAGGATATCACCCTTATTGGAGCAGACTCTGTTAAAATCAGCGGGAGAATAGAATTATCAACACCCTGCATACATCAATTCAATGATGCGCACTACTTCCCGGCCTTCTTCGGCGCTGGTCATGATGGTATGGCCGTTTATGAGCACGTCCACTACGTTCCGTATCACCTTGTCGTGATTACTCATGGACCCCTGATACAAGCCGTAATCGTTAGACTTGGCTGTGATGTTGATAGGAGGTAGCTCTTCACCCTCCAACTGCTGATACTCGATGGTATTGAGGTACTGCCCACCTATCTTTACGGTGCCTTTTTCCGCGAATATAGTGATGGACCCCTCCATATTCTTGTTGTAAGAACAGGTAGTGAAACTGAAATTAATGATGGCACCGTTACCTGCACGCATCACAAAACTGCCGGTATCTTCAACTTCGGTATTGTGTTGATGAGCATAGTTGCCAACCGCGCCCGTAGCCGTCTCAACAATTCCATTCAGGTAATAGAGGATGTCCACAAAATGACTGAACTGCGTGAAAAGGCATCCGCCATCTCGCTGCTTACTGCCTCGCCAGTCGCTACCTGCATAGTAGGCATCGCCACGGTTCCAGAAGCAGTTCACATCGACCATAAACACCTTTCCGAGCCTGCCCGAACCAATCAGCTTTTTTACCTCCTGTACCGGTGGGTTGTATCTGTTCTGCTTTACCGCGAAGATCTTCCCTTTATTGCGCTGCGCGGCGGCTATCATATTGTCGCACTCCAACACGCTGAGTGCCATAGGCTTCTCCACAACTGCATGCATGCCCGCATCGAGCACAGCGATGGTGTGCGGCTCATGCAGATAGTTGGGCGTGCAAACACATACCACATCAACCCCACCGGCACGAAACATGTCTTCTAAAGACGAGTAATACTGTACCCCATCCGGCAAAGTAGCCTTGACTGCTCCATTGACATCGCAAACTGCAACGAGGTGCGCATGTTCATTATTCATTATCTGCACCGCGTGCCTGCGGCCAATATTGCCATAACCAACTATTGAAAAACGTATCTTCTGCATTGACGGTCAAAAGTATAAAACCTAAACGGAACATACCATGCAAATAGTGTGCCGCAGAGTCATATAAGGAAATAGAAACACATCAACTCCGCCGGGGAAGCTGCACTACGCTTCCCTCCAGCACTATCACCCCTTCATCGGCAAGGGTACGCAGTGATCGTACCACCTCGTCCTTTCGGCCCGGATAGGCGGCGATCAACCTATCAATGCCTATCCTACCCTCGTGCTGAATGGTAGCCAACAATGCCTTGTTCAGCGCCGTTTCGTTCATAGGTATTGCTGTCTTCTTCCTGCACACATCACAATGCCCGCAACTTTCGGGCGGTGTTTCGCCAAAGTACTCCAGCAGTATCTTCTCCCTGCAGATGTCCTTATTCTCCAGAAACCGGATCATGGCATCGGTGCGTGCCTCGTGCCTTTTACGCAAAATGGCTATGTGGCGGGTATCTATGATGAGGTGGCGCGCATCAACCCGGTAGTGGTGGAACAGCAGTTGCGGCCCGTCACTCGGCCTGTTATACTCCAGCACGCCCATTGCAGCCAACTTTTCGAGGCATGCTATCAACTCATCGCGTCGCATACGCAACTGGCGGGCGATGGCCATTTCGCGCACAGCAGTAGGGAAATGAAAGATGCTGTTGTACATACGCAGCAGACCAACGATAACGTAGTCGAGGGTCGGATTCATCTGCTTGATGGAGTCGAGCACATACCTATCGGCGGTGAACATGAGTGTAGCCGGATTGTACACAGAATCCGTCAATGTCCATAGGCCCTGTCTTTCCAGCAACTTGAGTGCATAGATGACCCTGCCCAACTGAAACCCGAAGCGATGACAGAACTCCGACAGATCGAACGAAAAATAACGGTCCGGTTGTGCACTTATGGGCACCTGCAGATATTCCGCAACAGCCTGATAAACCTTCCGCAAATAATCCTCGGGCGGAAATTGTATGTCTGCGCTTTCCCGCAACCTGAAAATATCGGTGTTATTAAATAGCGTCAATGCCGCCGATGGGGCACCATCGCGCCCTGCCCTACCCGCTTCCTGATAGTATGCCTCCAGATGCTCGGGAGAGTCATAATGGACCACCATGCGAACATCGGCCTTGTCAATCCCCATACCAAAAGCGGTAGTAGCCACCATCGTACTCAACTTTCCGGTCATCCACAACTGTTGCGCCTCTTCACGCTTTTCGCGGACAAGCCCTGCATGATACACAGCGGCAGGCACGCCATTCTGATCGAGATAGGTGCCAACCGCCTCGGTGAGCTTTCTGCTACGGCAATAAATAATGCCTGTTCCGCCACCCACCTTCTCCAGCGTGTCGGCATTCTTCCGCTCGCTGTAGCGAACTTCATAATGAATATTGGGCCTCGCAAAACTCTGCCGGAAAACTGCTGGATCCTGCATGTTGAGCTGCTGCTGGATATCCGACTGTACATCCGGAGTGGCCGAAGCAGTAAGTGCAAGCACAGGCACCGAAGGGAAGAGTTCACGCACCTCGGCGATACGCGTATAAGCCGGCCTGAAATCGTGCCCCCATTGAGAGATACAGTGTGCCTCATCCACAGCCAGCAGCGATAGGTCCATGCCCTCCAAAAACTCTCGGAAACCACGGGTCTGCAATCGCTCGGGCGACACATAGAGTAGTTTGTACGCTCCTTCTATGGCGTCAGTCAGCAACTCCTGCACCTGATTGTAGCGCATGCCCGAATGAATACATGCCGCATCTACTCCCATAGCCACCAATCGTTCCACCTGGTCCTGCATCAAGGCAATGAGCGGCGAAACTACCACACACATACCCGGCAATACTAACGCCGGCACCTGATAACACAGCGACTTGCCGCCACCTGTGGGTAAAAGAGCCAATGTATCGCGGCCATCCAGCGCGCTACCAATGATATCTCGCTGCAACGGCCGAAAGGCGTCGTATCCCCAAAATTTCTTCAGTATCTCTTCGGGCGTTGGTGCCTGCATCCGTCTTTGACTAAAGTGCCAAAAATACAACCCATCTTCGCCATTTCCGCACATGGCAAGAAAAACAAAACAGGCGACGTTTGTCACCTGCTTTGAAAACTAAAACCCCAAATAGATCGATACCTACGGCAATGTAATGGTCTTCACCACTCCGCTGGGCAATGTAAGTTTGGCCTGATTGTCGCAGCTTGGTGTGTCGCCATAGTTCAGTGTGCGGGTAAGACCGCTTGGCAATGTGTAGGTAATGGTGCCGGATTCTATCCATTTACAATCCAGATGCACCTCCAGTGGTGTCGCCGTAGCTATACTCACATTCACCACTCCTGCAGGTCGGGTGATAGTACCCGAGCCGGTTATGCGATACACATCATCTGTCCAGTCGAGCGGAGTAGCTGAACCTGCTATCCAGGTGCGTACCCTCGTCCAGTTGGTGACGATGGTAGTACCATCAGCCTTGGTTATGGTACCGGAAACTGTAACATTAAAGTACTTCTGGCCTGAGCTATTCGTACCCATATTGGTCACCGTCTTTGTACCTTCTATCTTATTATCGTTCTGATAGTAGTTGTCGAATGTGACAGTGTGAGTGCTGTCACTATCGGCATACTTGCCGGTGTAGTTGATGATGATCTTACCCCGGCGATTGCGGCCGTCTGCGCACAGGCAATTCGTAGGTCCGAAATCTACCGTGATCGTAGAACCCGAGTGGGTAACAGTGGCGCATGCACTCGTCTTGAATGCACCCGAACCGCCACTAGGCGTTACCGATGCCTTGTCGGCAATGGTCTGCACATCATCATACATCTTTTCAGACAAGTTCTGATCTGTTGCGTAACCCGTGTCTTCAGTCACGGTCGTTGAGTTGTTGTTATCGTCTTTCTTATTGCAGGCAGCAAGCAGGCTCAGCGTCAGCGCGACTGCTGCAGCACCTGTGTACAATTTGAATTTCATTTTCTGCATGGCTTGTGTTTTTTATGGTTATTTATCTTTTGTTCGGATATTATGACTGGGCAATTACCCTCGGGTTTAATTGTAGCAGAAAATTATCTGCCACGGGCTCCACCCTCCCTGCGCTGCTTCAGTCGCTGCAGCAATATCAACCGGAATTCTCGCTCAGCCACGTATACATCGGCTACCTGTTTGGGGTCGAGCACAGTGGCGAACCGTTCGTTGTACCTGCGCTTCAGCGCGATAACATCCTGCTGATAATCAAGGTCAGCTTCAAGGTACTGTCGCGCAGCCATTCTATCCTCTCCGTCATCTGCAGCCTGTAGTTTGTATTTCTTCAGATAGGGTTTACGGAGCTCCACCATATCTTTTTCATATTCTCTGAATACAGGAATAAACTTTGCTGACTGGTCTTCAGTAAGCTGCAGTCGGTCGGTAATGTAAGCCACTTTGGCGGCATGTATCCGCTGCACAGGTCGCCCCTGACGACCATAGACACTCGTGGCGGCCATCAGCAATATCAACATACATTTTATGATCAGTTTCATTTTCTACTTTGTTTTAGTTGAGCTCCCAACCGGTTTCATCCAGATAGGTAACGATATCATCTGGTCCTACTTTTGCCTGCTGCACATAGGCTTCCGCATTGCCGGACACGGCATCGGGTACGGCAAGGTACTCTCTGATGTCTCGTTCATTCACCCTTGCCAGCAGTCTGTCGGGTGTAGTATTGTTTTGTGTCAGCACCATCCATGCACCCACCCCGGCCATAAGCAAGACCACTGCTGCTGCAGCCATTCTAAGCCGGCCAAAATGCAGCGCACCTCCGTTTGCCGCCTTCATCGCCCTTGCTGTCATGGCTTCAGGTAATGTATCAAAATAACCGGCGGGCACGGCATACGGCATCGAAGTTTCTGGTATCGAGGGCTCGGTAGTCACGTTCATCACACGCTCCTCCATAGCGGCAAAATATCCCTCAGGTACTGCATAGGGCATATCCCCGGGCATACCCGCCAGTGTGCTTCCCATCTGCTCCAGTTCTGTCTTTACCGCTTCGTTCATTTTCTTTAAGACCGTTTATCGGGTCTGTGGTTTAATGTTGTTTCAAATATTCCTCCACCTTTTTCACCGCATGGTGATAAGATGCTTTCAGTGCTCCTTCGCTTGTGGCCAGCACCTCTGCCATGTCGTCATAAGGCATCTCGTCGTAATACCTCAGATTAAAGACGATGCGCTGTTTTTCGGGCAGTGTGGCGATGGCCTGCTGTAGTTTCCACTCTATCTGGGTAGGGTCAAAGTCGCGCTGGGCAGGTATGCGCTCTGCAAAGTAATCCTCATTGCCGCTCATACTGGTTGAGGCAAAACGCTTTCGAGCCTCCATCCACGACAGGGTTTCGTTGGTCGCTATCCTGTATAACCAGGTATATAACGCCGACTCCTCGCGAAACCCCTCCAGATTGCGCCACACTTTGATGAACACATTCTGAAGAACATCATCGGTGTCCTCATGGGTCACTACCATCCGCCTGATGTGCCAGTACAGCCGCTGCTGGTATTGCCGAACCAGACGTGTGAACGCGCCTGCACGTGTTGCCTCATTTCTGAACAACAGCACCAGTTCACGGTCACTCACCATTTCATTCGGTTCAGGCATAGGCATCAGGGCATTTGTATCTTAAGACGGTCGGTTCCCTACCGGGTTTAACCGATCGCAGCAAAAATGTCTAATAAAAATAATCATTATCCGTCATCCCATACCTTTCAGCGCATATTATAACATTTCCTTACCCGCCTAATTCATTATCTTTACCCCACTTAACGAAGATACCTGATATGAAACGTGTTCTGTTGCTCGCAGCTTTGTCGTTACCCGCAATGCTCTCTTACGGTCAGAAAAAGAAAGACAAGAAAGCTGAAGAACCACTTCCGCCGCCACGCGTGTGGATATCGAACATACCTTCTTACAACACCACCTACGAGGCGATCATGGCCAACAACCCGCTCATCACCGATTCGGTGGGTTGCAAGGTATCTCTGTTCTCCATCTCACTTTCGGCACCCGGCCAACCGTTCTACGGGCCCATGCATTGTGTGGGCAACATCATGAACGAGTCTCAGCGTGGAGCCATCGAGCGCTGGAAGGATAACAAAGACATCACGCTGCACATTCAGGACATTCACCTGAATTGCCACGAGACTGATGCCACTTCTCCTGCCCTCCGCTATTACTACAACGAAACCAAACAGTAGGCACCTATGGCCTTGCGTAGCTTTGTTGCTGTTGCACTTGTACTGATGTGTGCCGCCACTACCGGCGCGCAGACAGTGAAACAACGTGTTCCCATTATTACGCTGGGACGTATAGCACCGGCTGAGATAAAGAACGGCAAGACAATACCTACGCTCACTACCCGCAACGAGATACTGAAAAACGGGCTATTGCTTGCCGATGTGAACAACTGCCGCGTAACGGAGTATAAGTTCACGATGATAGCACCCGGACAGCCATTCTATGGACCGGTTTATGTAGTGGGCGGTGAGCTTACGGACTCATTGCGCTCCAAGATCAGGTTGCAGGATGGCCCCGGTGTGAAGGTGTACATCGAAGACGTGAAGATGAACTACCGCGGCAACATCATGGATGCCAATCCGGTGTACGTCACCTACGACAACTGATCTGTCTGCTATCCATTTATTCCTGTTGCGGCCAAGGTCATGGTGCCTTTTGAGCGGATGCCACGGTCGGTATTCTCCAACATACAGCACTCATTTACAGGGTCGTGCTCGAAGAACAGGATCCAGTCGTTGGCGACAGCCTCATTCAGCAGGCGTTTCTTTTCAGACAGTGTATCGAGCGGACGCATATCGTATGCCATAACCCAAGGGAGCGACAAATGCGCGACGCTTGGCAGCAGATCGGCGCAGAACAGCAATGTGCGGCCATTGCAGCGCACCTGCGGCAGCATCATCGATTCGGTGTGGCCACGTACATACCTTATGCGCACATCGGGCAACCATTCTTCGCCATCGGGCGTGTCTATAAACTTCAGCTGACCGCTCTCCTGAATAGGTAGTATATTCTCTTTGAGGAAGGAAGCTTTCTCGCGTTCATTAGGGTTTACAGCCACCTCCCATTGGGCTTTGTTGCTCCAGTAGACCGCATTCTTAAACGTTGGCACCAGCTTGTCGCCCTCGCGTTTGATGGAACCACCGCAATGATCAAAATGCAGGTGCGTAAGGAATACATCTGTTATATCATCGGTGGTCATGCCAAGCGCGGAGAGGCTCTTCTCCACAGTATCATCGCCATGCGGATGGAAGTGACTGAAGAACTTGGCATCCTGCTTGGTGCCCATGCCATTATCTACCAGTATCTTCTGATTACCGTGCTCTATAAGCAAACAACGCATGGCCCAGGCGCACATGTTGTTATCATCGGCTGGGTTCACCTTGCTCCACATAGACTTGGGCACCACGCCGTGCATAGCGCCGCCATCCAGTTTGAACATCCCTGTATTGATAGTATGTAGTTTCATCGCTTTACTCGTTTATTGGTCGTTTTACAAAGATAAACTCAATTCTCCTCCTTTGTCCGCATGGCAACAAACAGCACCAATGCACCTATGGCAAAGAAACCAATGAGGGCTATGATGGCGCTGCGCATGTTCATGATGCTGTCTATGAAGCCGAAGGAGAACATGCCTATCACTATGGCCAGCTTCTCGGTAACATCATAAAAGCTGAAAAAAGAAGCGGTGTCGTGCGTAGGTGGCATGAGCTTGGCATATGTGCTGCGACTGAGCGACTGTATGCCGCCCATTATCAACCCTACAATACCGGCCACTGCGTAGAACTGTGTGGCGGTATAGGTATAATAGGCAGCAACGCATACTCCAATCCATATAAGCACCACAAAGAACAGCACCTGCAGGTTGCCGAACCGCTCAGACAGTTTGGCCATGATGTAGGCACCCAAAATAGCCACCAGCTGAATAACCAGTATGGCGCCTATGAGTTGGCCGGTCTCCAGTTTCAGTTCCTTGCTACCAAAGATGGTGGCGGCCAGCATTACTGTTTGCACGCCCATGCTGTAAAAGAAGAACGCCCCGAGGTAGGTGCGGAGGCGGGGCAGGTGTTTCACACGGTCCCAAACCTTGCGCAGCTCGGCAAAGCCGTTGTAGAGCAGTCCGTGACCGGGCTTGTCGGGGAGGGCGGTACCCTGCGGCAGTCGGCGGAAGGTGATCTGTGAAAAGCCCAACCACCAGATGCCAACCAGTACAAACGAAAGGCGCGGCGCAAAGGTATCGTCGGTGATGCCGAAGAGCTGCGGTTGCAGCACAAACACAAAGCAGATGAGCTGCAGTATGACACTGCCCACATAGCCATAGGCAAAGCCCTGCGCGCTGACCCGGTCACGCTCTTCGGGGAGGGCTATCTCGGGCAGGTACGAGTTGTAGAACACCAGGCTGCCGCAGTAGCCCAGTGCCGCCAGCGCAGAAAAGATGATACCCAGCTCCACCGTGTCGCCGGTAAAGAAGTAGAGACCCGCACATGATAGCGCACCTAATACGCAGAACAACTGCATGAAGAACTTCTTGTTGCCACGATAGTCGGCCACGGAAGACAGAATGGGCGACAGGAACGCGATGACGAGGTAGGCAGCCGCTATGGAATAGTCGAACAGGGTGCTGTTCTTTACCTGAATGCCAAAGAACGATACCGTGTCGGACACTACAACACCGTCTTTCTTCACTGTGGTGACGGCATTGTAGTAGGCCGGAAAAATGGTGGAGGTGACCACCAGATTGTAGGCCGAATTGGCCCAGTCATACATAGACCAGGCACGCTGCACCTTGCGCGACGACACAAGGACGGGGGTATCGCTTGTTGTGATATCCATGCAACTAAAGTAAACGTTTTGCCGCACACCTGCACCCTGACACATGACCCTATCGTTATTAAATTTTGGAATTTGTGCCGCACTGATTGAGATTTGCACCATGGGATATAGGGAAATACCGCACGGACAGGTACTGCAATTCATTAAAGACACCTACCTCGGTAAGGAAGTGACCGACTCTCGGTCGGATGCGGGCAACTGGCTGCGCTTTACGCTGGATCATATTGAAAAGGGCAAAGCAACCCTCTCCACTACGGTGCGAAAGGAGATGACCAACCCGTATGGCCACATTCACGGGGGCATGATGAGTCTGGTGATAGACGAGGCCATAGGCTGGGCGGTGGTGAGCCTTGACACAGAACTGCACTACACTTCGCTGACGCTGAATGTGGATTTCCTCTATGCGATAAAGGAGGGGGAACGACTGCAGGCGAAATCGGAGGTACTGCGCACGGGCAAAAAGATCATTAATGTGGAGTGTCATGTATATGATATTAATGGTAAAATATTGGCGCGTGCCAATAGCAACCTGATAGTGACAGGAATGGAGTATAACAGATAAAAGGGGCAGGTGGCAGATCGCAGGGGCAGGAGCAGATGGCAGGAGCAGGGGCAGACACATAATTCCTAACTCCAAATTCCAAACTCCAAATTCCAAACCCCAAATTCCAAACTCCTAATTCCAAACTCCCAATACCCAATTCCCAAATCGCAATTACCTTTGCTTTATGTCCCAGCACAATTCCGCATTGCTCAATACTGATCAGTTGGCCGGCCTTACCGGTGCACGCGTGGCCGTTGTATATACCGAATGGAATGAATCCATTATCTCCGGTCTGCGTAGCGGTGCCGACCGAGTATTGCAACAATATGGCGCAAAAACGCTGTCAGAAGTAGCGGTGCCGGGTGCTTTTGAGCTGCCGTTTGCTTGCAAGGCGCTGTGGCAAAGTTTTGAAGGGACAGAGCACAAACCGGAAGCTATTATTGCTTTCGGAGCGGTGATACGTGGCGGCACTCCCCACTTTGAATATGTGAGCCAGGCCGTGACCGACGGCATTCTGAAACTCAACCTCACCCTGCCGGTACCGGTAATATTTGGCGTATTGACCCTTGATAATATGGAACAGGCCCACGAGCGACTGGGTGGCATACATGGCCACAAGGGTGAGGAAGCGGCATTGACTGCGTTGAAAATGATACAGGTGTGCCGTTCACTTTCGGCATAGGGTTTTCATGTAATTTATGGTTTGGATATGAAGGGTAGCAGTTAATGCTTTGGCCTGCGCACTTCCCATTTTGGGGGAAAAATTTCCTTTTTGTCGCTCTCGCCTACCACACTCGCACTAACTCATTAATTATCAACTATTTAACTTACAACAGTAACGCCTCGACGATTCGAAAACTGCGCACTTCCTTCCCATCCCGAATGCTTTCGGGACTCACTTGCTTCCCATTTTCTTCCCACTGCTTCTCAGTATCAGAAGCGACATATTTTCATCATATATCCGATCTGCCTCCATTTTCTTCAACTTTCATTCAAGTTACGACCGTGTTTGAAAACAGGCAAAAGAAAGTTTTATGATAGTGCGTTTTTGGGG
>JACSRV010000008.1 GCA_014879545.1 Chitinophagaceae bacterium
ATGTCTGGCAACCTCTGAAACGGAAACCAGAACATTGATTTAAAAACAAAAAGCACTTGAGATTATGTATCCGGCAAACACTTTCAGCAGACTGGTCCTGCAGTGCCCTCCTCGCATAAAAAGCTGGGAAGCTTCTACACCAAAAGCGCGCACCAAAAGAACCACAACAAAAAAACCAACTAACAACAACCAAAACGTATTTACCAACCTTTAACACGCAACAACAATGGCTACTTTATTCATCACATTCCTCGGATTTGTCGCATTTATTCTGGGCCACTCCAAGAAAAACCGTAAGAACCAACCATGGGAACGCCGCCACAGAACCTCCGCGTTCAATCCGTTCCACCACTCAGCTATGTGGGGTTAGTTCAGCAGTTTAGTCAAAGACTCTTTTTCGCGTGGAGTGCCGTTGTAGGCCGCTACAGCATCTGCTATCTGCCTCTTGAAATTATTCTGGGCATAGAAATACCTGATGGTCTCGGCCGCCGGCCCTGCCAGTCTGCCGTTGCTGCTATGGCTTGCTGAAAGGCAATTAGCTATCAGCTGGTCATCGCAATGGTTCAGCCTGCGCAATGCAGCCATGGCGTTCCCTCGGGTCACAAACTCATACGAAACAGACGTATAACCCACCAGTTCGTTGACAAGGGCCGCATCCGCCTTCTCACCAATAGATAGCTCCAGCCATTTGATCAGTACGTTTCTGCCATTGGTACCTTCAATACCCTTGGTGGCAGCAAGATACCTGGCAGTGTTGGCCGGGAATGCCGCGCACAATTTCTCCAGTGCCGTAGCAATCGTCACGTAAGATGAATCCTGCAACAACGGTTCGTAATCGGCCATCATCGATGCGTCAATTGTCTTGGTATTCTGCATCACGCCCTTGCGCACCAGTGCGTCTTTGTCTTTCAGCGCCATCCTTACAATAGGCTCGCTGCCTTTGTCGCCCAGCAACTGCGTAGCTATCTCGGTCTTTATGCCGTGGAAAGTATTGCTTTCGTATACCTGCTTCAGCAGATCCCTTTTCTTAGCGGGCTCCATGTTACGCATTGCACATACCGCGTCATAACGGTCCAGCATATGCGGCGCATGCAACGCCTGCTGCTTCAGCATTTCAAAAGGCTTGTCAAATGTCACTGTTTTCAACACCTGACTGTTCGGGTCAAACAAAACAAACGCTATATCCTTCCGGCCTGCATTAGGCACCTTCACAATGTGTGTTTCTTTTTCTATCCACTCAGTACGTTTGTCTACACTTCCGTCGGTATAATGCACTTCAAAAACGATCGGCATTTTGAACAGCCCCATCACTTCATTGGTTGGCTGCACCTGAGATACCACAAACTGTGTATACCTGTCACCACCGCTCGTCACATCTTCATAAGACACTTTGTAGTCCGGCTCGCCACCTCGGTACACCCACTCGTCCCAGAACCACTCCAGCCCCATGCCCAGTTCATCCTGAAAGCCGTTCAGCAGATCATCGCCATCCACATTTTCGTACTTGTGCGCCAGCAGATAACGCTTCACTGATCTGTTAAATCCTTCCCTGCCCGTTACATACTTCAGCATTTCCAACACCACCGATCCCTTCTGGTAGATCAGCGATGTCGGCGTCTGGCTGTGAGAGATCGACTTCTTATCAGCTGTTCCTATCGCAGTGTTGTATGCCTGCCTGCGCACCCAGTCAAAATGGTCCTGACCAAAACACTCGCGCTCCGCGGTTATGTTGTAGTGCGTGGCGAAACTCTCCTGTAGCCAATGACTGTTACCGCTGCGTGCCGTCACCATATCGCCAAACCACTGGTGCGCCAGTTCGTGTGCGTTTACCGCTACATAATTGCGGTCATTATAACTACGGGCATCCACCTCAAAGAAATCGCCGAACAGTGTCGCCGACGTATTTTCCATGGCTCCGTACATAAAATCCTGCACCGGTATCTGTGAATATGACTCCCAGCCGTAAGGCACGCCTATCTCGCTCTCCAGAAAATTGAAGATCTTCTCGTTGTATTTGTAAGTATAGTCATACCTGTCTTTCCATTCCGGATAATACCATTGGCGCAACGGCACGCCCGATGCCGATTTCGTCTCCTTCACATCATACTTCCCTATACCCAGCATCACCAGATACGAAGCATGAGGTTTTGACATCCGATAGTGCCATAGTATGTTACCATCCTTCAAGTCTTTCTCCATTACTTTCACTCCGTTCGACAGCACTTTGTATTCCTTGTTGAACTTCACTATCAGCTCTGTGATGAGCTTGTCGTTCGGTGTATCATAACAAGGAAACCAGTTGCGGTTGTCTACACCCTGCCCCTGCGTCCATATCTGCTTCCGCGACAAACCCTTCGGATCATTCCAACCAATGAAATAAATTCCCCGCTTGGGATATGCTGAATATTCTATGTTAAGGCTGTCTGAACTACCTCGGTGCAGGGTCGCAGCCGGATAGAACCATATCCCCTCCTGATTCGTCTTGTAGGTTACCGGCTTCCCGTTCAAACTGGCAGATTTCACCTGAATACCGGGGCCGTCCAGAAAGAAGGAATCCACCGCATCGCGCAGTGGCGTGAAACGATGGGTAATATTACCTTTCACCAATCCCTTTTCCGGCTCAAACTCCACCGACAGACGCATGCTCACAAAATCAAGCGGATGCTCACGCATAGCACTTCCCGGGTCATACAGCTGCGTTACATTGTGGTGTTGTGCATACACAGGCGCACCTGCGATCATTATGGACAATAAAGCCGGAAGAAACCTTTTCATATAATAACAAT
>JACSRV010000117.1 GCA_014879545.1 Chitinophagaceae bacterium
TATTTTTTTGTTTAACCACGTAAATACGCCAAAAATGAAACACACAATTTTACTGCTACTGGCTGGAGCGTTGCTCGCCGGTGCCTGTTCCAAATCGCCTTCGGGCAAAAGTTCCGCTACTCGCTGTGTCTGTACCTACAAGAAAAATCCGCTGAAAGATACGACTGTAAAGTATGCAGTTGACCCCGGGCTGTCCATCAGTGTGGATTCACAATGTAACTATCATCTCGCTGTGCTGAAAAGCTATGCCGGCAACAATGGCGCAAGCTGCTACCTTCAATAAACCCGTATGCTATGCGCCTTTTGACGAACCGCTTTTTTGCTATTGGGTTTGCGCTGATCGTATTCATCCATTTTATGACGTGGAAGAATGGCGATCCCGATGATCCGCCGACTATTGAGCTGAACTATGTTTACCTGGCATACTTCGTTTGGGTGGTGCTGCTCATTCTAAAGAAATTACCGGCTGAAAAACGATAAGAAAAGCCCTGCAATGGTTAGTTGCAGGGCTTTCAGCTTTGGCGATTTGCTCGTGGTTGCCTGATAAATGTAGGGAAGTATAGGAAGTATCAGTATAGATTTTACATAGGGTTACAACGTGTAAACGTCTATAATGTTTGTATTTTAGAGAAAAAACGCATGGAAAATACTGAGTTGAAAATAAGCGACACTAATTTACTAAGGGCTATTTTGGATGTACTAATTGATATCCACGCGGCTCAGATTGTAAATGCAGATGTTGATAAGATAATAGCAACTGATCCTACTCTTCCTGTTGATGGCGGCGAAAAAACTTTTGGGCTTCTTCAGGATTTATCCCAATCATCTTTTGAGAAGAAGCGGCAGCAGTTGATTGAGGATTTAAATCAGAAGTTTGGATAGTGTTGTCCACGCGATGCAGTTTATAGGCAAGGGCGTATAACTCAGGGTTATCGTTGTATGGTTGTTTTCCAAGCCAATCACTAAAAAGTTCCAGCCATCTTTCGTTTGTGCTGTGTAAAAACCGAACCCTGTATTTTTCATCATTAAAATGCTGCGCCCATTTGCGCAAGGTATTCGGGTCTGCAATGTTGTATTGTGTAAGGATAGCTTGTAGCTTATCCCTGTATTCAGGTAGAAAGAATACGTCTAATAGGCAACGTTCAAGGCTTTGATTTTCCATTTTGTTTTGTTTTGATGTTAAGAAATGAGTTTAGCCGCTCCCGGTGATGGGAGCGGCGGTAATATGGTTGGTTCGATTGGTTATAGTTTCCCGGTAAGCTGCTTGTATGTTATGCGTGGGTTGTTGGCTTGCTGTAATGTGAGGTCAAAGCGTTGTTTGTCTTTCATTCGGCAAGTGGTGTACCGGAAGGCGTTTTCATCAGCATATTTTTGCAGGTGCTTTCTTGAAATTATGTGATGGATACCCATTTGTGAGCGTTTTATCCATGTCCAAAATCCTTCAAGGGCATTGGTGGTATTACCTGCAGCATCAACATACTGTTTGGCTCTGTGGTCAATGATGCGGTGGTCGTATGCAGCATTCAGACCGTGATAGGCTACCCATTCATCAGACACAATTATGCTATTTTCTGCAACATGCTGTTTGATTATGGGCTGTAGCGTGGCAGCTTGTGTGTTGGGTACTACCTTGCATTTTACAACGGCTGTTTTGCGGTACACCTTTTCCTTTACAATCTTTCCGGGAATGACTTTGTGAGGGCGTTCTACAATTTCTGTTTCGGCTTGCTGTAACATACCCATGACTGGGGTTTTGTCAATAAACGTTCTACCCTGCGAATGTTCTACTTTCTTATCCCAATGCCGGTTTTTATTCTTGCCTCCGCAAAATGTTTCGTCCAGTTGTACGGTGCCCTCTAACTGTTCCTGCTGTTCCAATCCCATTGAATGACGTATGCGATGGAGCATGAACCAAGCTGTGCGTTGAGTTACCGAAAGGTCGCGGCTAAGTTGGTGTGAGCTTATCCCCTTCTTATGAGCCGAAACAATGTAAATAGCTATCAGCCATTTGCGGTAGGATATGTGTGATGCTTCAAACATGGTGCCGTATGCTACGTTGTAGCGTTGTTTGCATCCCTTGCATTTATACATCCCTTTGAACTCACCTTTTGTTTTGAGTATGTAATGTTCCTGGCACTGGCAATGTGGGCAGGTAGGGGTATTGTTCCAGTAAATGAGTTCAAGATATTCACGGCAGGCGGTATCATCAGGTAACGCATGCAGCATATCGAATAGCGACTTAAAGTCAGACAATTTATTGGCGAGCCTCATGTGTAATTGATAGTTTGGAAAATGAAGATAATAGAAAAAACCGCCTGCCATCGCAGGCGGATAATTAGTCGTCATTTTCACCATTTTTGGGTACTTCCTGAAACGAATGTTTGTGCCAAAACCTGTAACATAGGTTGTAGCTATACACATCGTATGAATAGCCTGTGCGGTCGGGATGGTTCAGGTCTGTTTCCAGTATTTCAAGATTGCCGTTGCAATCATAATAGCCGGTTTCGATTTCATCGAAAGATTGCATCAGTGCTTTTACTTTATCCATATCCCTGTCTGCTGCTGCCTTTTCTATTTCTTCCAGTATAAACTCCTGTTCTGTTTCTTGGCTCTTGTAGAAAAAGTGGTCGCCGTTGAAGTGGCGTTTTAGCCTGTCCTGATATTCTTCCAGTGCTTTACCGTGCCCGTCATAAATACCACCGCTGAATGTGTTGTGATGCTGTCTCTTATACACATCTGACGCTGCCGACGACGGA
>JACSRV010000032.1 GCA_014879545.1 Chitinophagaceae bacterium
GCCCACATATTATCATTTCCACTTACGACTGTCGATAGAAGCTAAAAATACTGACATAGCCCAGTGCAGATCATCCTTCAGGATGTCGATGCAAAAAACACAATACTGGCAGTAGTTTTCGGCACTTTGCTCATTCACAGCAGTCACCAAAATAGGCGTATCCATGAAAGATTATGTTAGAAAAAGCAGCGGCTTTTATACACTTTCTGCCCTTGAGGAAAGAAAACACCACCCCAGGGCGAATGACAGTGACAAAGAAAACTTCATCACATAATAACGAAAATTATGCGATGTTGATACGGCGAATATCTGCTCCAAGGGCATTAAGGCGCTCATCTATCCTTTCGTAACCGCGGTCGATCTGGTGAATGTTCTGAATAGTACTCTTACCATTGGCAGATAATGCAGCTATGAGCAAGGCGACACCCGCCCTGATGTCAGGTGACACCATGTTGATACCCCTCAAGGCGACCTGTTTGTCCAACCCGATGACAACTGCACGATGCGGATCGCACAAAACGATCTGTGCACCCATTTCTATCAGTTTATCTACGAAGAACAACCTGCTTTCAAACATCTTCTGGTGTACCAGTACGGTGCCTTTTGCCTGAGTGGCCGTAACAAGGACAATGCTGAGCAGATCTGGCGTGAAACCCGGCCATGGATGGTCATACACCGTAAGGATAGATCCGTCTATGAATTTCTGAATGCGGTAGTGGTCTTGCGCCGGCACGTAGATATCATCGCCCTGCAAATGCAGTTCTATACCGAGCCTACGAAATACATCGGGTATCATACCTAATTGACGGGCATCCACATTTTTGATAGTGATCTCGCTCTGCGTCATAGCCGCGAGACCTATGAATGAACCCACCTCTATCATATCGGCGAGAACCCTGTGTGTGCAGCCTTTCAAACCGGACACACCTTCTATGGTAAGCAAGTTGGAACTGATGCCAGATATGCGCGCGCCCATACTATTGAGCATGTGGCACAACTGCTGTACATAGGGTTCGCAGGCGGCATTATAGATGGTGGTAGTACCCTCGGCGAGCACAGCCGCCATTAGCATGTTAGCGGTGCCGGTTACAGATGGCTCTTCGAGCAACATATGCGCCCCGGTGAGCTTATCGGCCTGCATAGAGAACAGTTGATTCTCGCTGTCGTAGGTACATGTTACGCCCAGTTTCTCAAAACCAAGAATGTGTGTATCCAGCCTGCGACGGCCGATCTTATCGCCGCCGGGCTGCGGGATGTACGCCCTTCTGAAACGCGCCAGCATGGGGCCTGCCAGCATCACCGTGCCACGTAGCTTGCCCGACTTCTTGCGGAACGTTGCCGTATTGAAATACTCGGGATCTATGTTGTCGGCCTGCAGAATGATGGTATTGGGCTCGGGACGGGATATACTCACACCCATATCCTGCAGCACTTCTATCAACGCGTTCACGTCGGCAATATCGGGTACATTCTGCAGCGTCACCGGTTCTTTGGTCAGCAGCACGGCACACAATACCTGTAAAGCTTCGTTCTTGGCACCCTGAGGAGTGATGGTGCCCTTCAGCGAGCGACCACCGCGAATTTCAAATGCGTTCATAGCGTGCAAGATACAAATTCCCGCACACAGCACAGACAGCTGGAAGCGGTGGGAGCGAAGCCCTCAATGACGTTATTGTAGTACCTTTACTATCAAATTCGAACAACTATGAGATCGATAATCGGGATAGTGCTGGCTGCTTTGTTTCCAATGGTACTGAATGCCCAGGAAATAACTGTTTCAGAGTCTTCAGAAAAAATGGGCAAGGAAGAAATGTGGTGTTTCTCTGCCCGTTATAACCATGACGAAGAAATCACCCGCGAGGTGCTGGGGCAGCGCATAATGGAAGCCGGCATAAAGAAAGGAACAGAGAAGAAAGGTGTTTCCATATACAAAGGCGCGACATGGAACGATATAAGCCCGGCGAAATGCGACTACTACCTGAAAACTCAGAGCAAGAAACACAAGACAACCGTTTATTTGTGCGTATCAAAAGGCTACAACAACTTTGTGACAACAGCCAATGATGCCGCCACCGCTGGCAACATAACTGCCTTTTTGCAAAAGCTGGAAGGCCAGATAGCCGCAGCAGAAGCCATTAAAGAAAAGGAAGCCGAACTGAAAGCGATAGAAGAAAAGAACAAAGAAGCCCAGCGCGAACTGGAAAGATCAAGGAAGGAACAGGCCGAAAAGGCAGGCCAACTGGACGACCTGAAAAAGGGTCAAAAGTAAATACCCGCCCTGTCCCTTCGGAATATGCCGATAATTGTTTTAATTTCGTATTAATGAGTACCCGCATAGTAACGCTTTTCGGAGAGGAAATTGTACCGGAGCAGCCAAAACCTGCCGGGAAAACTCGTGGCCGTAAGAAAGATCAGAAAGAGGAAACAACGGAGCAACCCGAACCGGAAGCATATGCGACGTCTGAGGTTCCTGAAATGCCGTTGGAAATAGAAGCAGCTTCTATCCCCTCAGATGAATTAGCCGAAGCAATCATTGAGACTGCACCATTTGACACTGATGGCACTCCCGGCGCGCTTCTCATCGTTACGCACGAGGCTGATGCAGAGGTGGAGATCCCGGCAGACATCGTAGAGGTTAGCACAGAAGTTAATGACATCGTTGAAACCGAGGTTGCGGAAGATGAAATAGTGATTGAAGAGCCTGTTGAAACAATTACCGAACTCAACGCTGAGCCGGTAATGACGGAGCATGTGGCCGGTGAGGTGATAGATGAACCGACCGAAGAAATACATGTGCCGGAAGCAATTGTTGACACACCAGTGGCGGAATTACCCGCCCCGACGACAACTGAAGCTGAAGCATCTGCGCCTGCCAAACCAAAGAGCACACGCGGCCGCAAACCGGTGAAACTGGAAGGCGAACATGGCACAGAAGCAGCCGCAGACATTATACCTGAAGACTGGAAGGGTGAAAAGAAATACTACACCATTGGCGAGGTAGCGGAGTTCTTTAAAGTAAAGACATCGCACATCCGCTTCTGGACCAACGAATTCAAAATGAAGGTACGCACGACCCGCAAGGGCGACCGCCTGTACACACCCGAAAATGTGAAGGAGCTGCGCGCCATATATCACCTTGTGAAGGAACGCGGTTTCACACTTACAGGAGCCAAGACAAAGCTGCGTGCACAGAACAAACGCGACGTAACGACAGTGGATCTGAAAACATCGCTCACACAGTTCAGGGACAAACTGCTGATCTTGCGTGAACAGCTGATCTGACTGCAGCAATAGCTACACACAATACAATGACCATGCTTCGTTTTGCACATGCATTGATAGCGGCGGCCGTGCTTACCGCAAGCACCGCATCAGCACAGATCCCTCCAGACAGAAACAAACCGGTTCTTATGCAACCCAAGGACACGCTGAGACAATTCTTCGCTTCGCCAACGCCCGACTATGAAGTGGGGAAAGACCCGAAAAATGATCGCGTGGTATTTAAAGGATTGTTTGCCTATGCAGACATGATCGATGAACCAACCTTCTCGTGGCTCACCTCCGGCATGGAAGAATACACTCCCAATAAGGACGCAGTGCAATTCCTGAAAAACAATCTGAATAAGTACACCTTATTCATAGCGGTGGGTACCTGGTGCGGCGACTCAAAAGATCTGCTGCCCAAATTCTTCAGGGTGTTGCAGGACGCGGGCTTT
The DNA here is from genome assembly GCA_014879545.1 of Chitinophagaceae bacterium. Classification (GTDB taxonomy): domain Bacteria; phylum Bacteroidota; class Bacteroidia; order Chitinophagales; family Chitinophagaceae; genus Nemorincola. Next base: position 3,717 of record JACSRV010000032.1, read on the forward strand.
TCTCATGAGAATATTTTGATGGCAGGCCTCGACCGCGACAAGACCACACTAACCAAAGAAGGGAAAAAAGCAGTGCGCAAATACAAGATAAAACTGCTGCCTACTTTCGTTATACTGGATGGCAACGGCCATGAGGTGGGCCGTATAGAAGAATCGGTGAACAAGAGTGTGGAAGAAGACCTGGTGGAGATCATCAAGAAGAAGTAGGGGCAATTTAACTTTAGTTTTGGTGAAGCATTAAAACAACTAAATCGATATCATTAATCGTTTGGATGTCTCCCTTGTAGTTGACAAATTGTGCTTCCCGAATGTGCAATTCATCGCCTTCAACTACATTTTTCAAAGCCAGTTTAGTGTCCTCATCAAACCGTGTGTTAGGGCTATTGAATTTCCGCTCAAATAAAACCTTCTCGTCCTTACCCCGTGTGACCTGAAAAATATAACTTTTGATGGTTTGGTCAATATCGTAAGCAAATCTACTCAACTCTAATATCGGGCCATCACAGGCAAGCAATTGCGAATAAGAAATGTAGCCGTCTGTTTTGCCAGCCAACCGCAATTCAGGTTTTGGAACAGTGCGCACCCTAACATTTATGTCTCCTCGCTTTTGCTTTCCGTCCTTCGTGTCCTCATAAACCGTAAGAATTGCCGAACCATGCCGCGCAGGTCTGAATAGACAGGTACACCCATCCATCGTCACAGTTCCATTATCGGTGCGAACAGAAATTGAATTGCATTTCGCATTTTCCACAATAACGATAATTGGATTAGGCATGTCAACATATGCGATCTGCATCTTTTCTAGACCAAGTGCTGAAGTCTGCGCAGAACAGCATTGACAAAAAAGAAAAGCGATTAAAAGAAGAAAAGAGCGTTTCGCAAGTGGCATTTAGAATAGTTTAATAAAAATATCGTCTAGCAAACCGGACTGAGAATCACCCCATCGCCCGTGGATATCGTTTATCCAAACTTTATCGCCCGGCTGTAACGTTGAAAAAAATGTTCGCGTTTCATTATCAAATCGACATCCCTTACTATCCTCGTGCGTTCGGACAAATACTGCTTGATTGTTCCTAATCACAACAACGTTGTATTTTACCAACCTGGCAGGCGCCTCGATATCAAAACCTTCTAAATACGCAGAAGGCGCAATCTGAATCCTCATTATTGCCGCCTCTAATTCTCCCGTGTGCCTTCCAGCCAATTTAGTTGTTGGAAGAGGCAACGGATACACTCGCAACCTCTTTGTTTCTGTGAACTTGATTCCATTAATTGTTCTAACCCAAATTTTAAGATTGGCATTACCGGGATGATCTGGGATAAAGTAAAATACTCCATCACCATCCTGGGAGTCAATCTTTCCATTGTCAGTCGTAATTGTTACGCTATCGAAACTTCCCCCCTCTACACCATATGCGATCGGATTACTGATGAATGTATAAGCGACATTCATTTTACTAAATTCAAACACAGTGCGCTGCCCTATTGCGAGGAAACCCACGAACAAGAATGCAATTACCGAACCCAAAAAACGTAACAGAATCACCTACTCAAGATACTACATAAATGGCTGGCAAAACAAATTAGACGAAACCAAACTATGTCGAGTGGTGTTATACCTCAATTGAGCCGAAAGCGCAAAAATTGAGTTTTTGGCAAAAAAAATCCCCCGGATGAACCGAGGGAAATCTTCATCTTATAATTCAAAGAGGTATTAGTAAAGTCTGTAGCGGATACCCACTGTCTGCGGGAAGTGCATGATGTGGTATTTTGAATTGGCAGCCGCGTAATTCATATCGGTTGTCTTTACGTTCACGTAGCGCAGGCACAACTCAGCCGTTACACCCAGGCGCGGCACGATGTAGTAAATGAAACCTGTTTGCAGACCCAGTGAGTAGCCCATGCCCGGTCCGTAATTGTAGCCCGATACATAAGTATAACCCGAGTCAGTTGCTGACATGTATTTGCTGTACTGGCGCGAGCCATCGTTCACCGTCTGTATCATACCCACCTGTGCACCAAAGTAAAGGTTGGCACGGTTGAAATTGCGGAACTGTGTGTAGAATGGTATCACGTAGTTCATCTGTACCGTTTGGTTCAGTGCATGATCGGCCAGGAGGAAAGGAACCTTCACAGGAGTGAGTGCTTTACCGAACTTGTCCATTAGCTTCCACTCGCCGAAAGTTTCCCAGCGGCGATTGCCGAGGTCAAGGGAGATCATCCAATTGGGGCTGAAATAGTAGCTGGCACGAATGGAGATATCCTTCACTATATTGGTAGAGGTGCCGCTGTAAACAGCCGGCGGACCAACAGGCCTTGTAATTACACTATAGCCACCATTTGCACCCACTTCCCACCTGAATTCAGGCGGCAGATTCTGTGCAAATGTCCCGCCCGCCAGTGCCAGCATAGTGGCTGCGGTGAGTAATAATGACTTCATACCAGGGCAGTTTTTAGAAATTAAGTTTCAAATCTAAGCAAAAATTTTGCGCTAAACGAAAGAAATGGCGGCAAAAACCAAAATGCAGGCACGGCCATAGCGATCACACCGTCGCTGTGGCGCCACGCAACATGGCAGCGCGAGACCACCTACCAGGCTCGGCCGGCTTTCTGATATTTGTATTTCGGCGGACGTTTGTTATCGGTCTGTACCGTAGTGATGCACGATGCGAGTTGCATAGTTATTAGCAACAAAGCGGCTGCACGCAATATAAAATTCCTGTATTTCATCAGCAGTTATAGTTTAGTCGCCCGCACAAGAGGTACGGTTTGCGCTTAAAGTTAATAAAATCTTCTGTTTTGCAACACCGCTACCCGTTTTGGCAAGCAACAGACCGGAAAGAGAGCAACAGACTGCCTTCGGCTATTCACTTCCAAAGCGTTAAAACTGCATAAAGGGGCATCATTTATACTAAAAACACGTATTTTAGCACGCGAATGCATTCTGATATTTCCATTGTAATACCGCTGTATAACGAAGAAGAATCGCTCCCCGAACTGGTGGAGTGGATAGACAGGGTATGCGCGGCCAATAACTACACCCACGAAGTGATAATGGTGGACGATGGCAGCACCGACAGGAGCTGGGAGGTGGTGCATTCCCTTTCGCAGCAATTCAAGGCTGTGAAAGGTATACGTTTCCAGCGCAATTACGGCAAGAGTCCGGCATTGTATGTGGGCTTTAAGGCGGCAACCGGCAATGTGGTTATAACAATGGACGCTGACCTGCAGGATAGCCCGGATGAGATTCCGGAACTATATAATATGATAACGCGCGACGGCTACGACCTGGTGAGCGGCTGGAAAAAAGTGCGTTACGATAATGCCATTACCAAGAATCTTCCCTCAAAACTCTATAACGGGGTGAACAGGTGGCTTACGGGCATCAAACTGCATGATATGAATTGCGGTCTGAAAGCTTACAAGCGCAAGGTTATCAAGAGCATCGAAGTATATGGGGAAATGCACCGCTTCATTCCGGTGCTGGCCAAGCATGCAGGCTTCAAGAAAATAGGCGAGAAAGTGGTGCAGCACCGCGCCCGCAAGTATGGCTCATCCAAATTTGGGTGGGAGCGGTTCATCAATGGGTTTCTCGATCTGCTCACCATACAGTTCACAAGCCGCTTCGGCAAAAAACCAATGCACTTCTTCGGGGTGCTGGGGGCTATTACCTTTCTCACCGGGTTTGTGCTGGTAGCACAGCTGATCATTGACAAGATCAGGTTTGCAGAAAACATGGGTGTGACCAACAAACCGGCATTTTACATAGCGCTCACCACCATGGTGATCGGTACGCTGTTCTTCCTGACGGGATTTGTAGCCGAGCTGGTGGTGCGCAATGCCGCCGACCGCAATGACTATATAACCGAGGAAAAGATCGGCCTGTAAAACGGTTTTCCCCACTTTATACAACATTCAAAAAATACAATCAGCGGGAACTACCTATTAACCGTTCCTTCGGCTTACTTTTGCGCATGGAGACGGGTGCACCGGCCTCAAAAACATTTCTTTATTCTATATGTTGCAGGATATACAAATACTCAATGAAAAAGAGACCCGCGGTGGTTTTGGTGAAGGGATTCTGGAAGCCGGACGTCGCAACCCGAATGTAGTGGCACTTACTGCCGACCTTGCCGGATCGCTGAAACTCAACGCGTTCATTAAAGAATTCCCCGATCGTTTCATTCAGTGTGGTATAGCCGAGGCTAATATGATAGGAGTTGCTGCCGGTATGACCATTGGCGGTAAGATCCCATTCACAACAACATTTGCCAACTTCTCTACGTCCCGCGTGTATGACCAGATCCGTCAGTCGGTGGCATATAGCGACAAGAATGTGAAAATATGCGCGTCTCATGCCGGGCTTACGCTGGGCGAAGACGGCGCTACCCACCAGGTGCTCGAGGACATCGGCATGATGAAGATGCTGCCGGGTATGACAGTGATCGTTCCATGCGACTTCAACCAGACAAAAGCTGCCACTATTGCAGTTGCAGAACACAATGGCCCGGTGTATCTGCGTTTTGGTCGTCCGAAGTGGCCGAACTTCACTGCCGAAGACCAGGTATTTGAAATAGGCAAGGCACAGATATTGGCAGAGGGCACTGATGTGAGCATTTTCGCTTGCGGTCACCTCGTGTGGCTAGCTGTAGAAGCCGCCAAAGAACTGGCTGAAAAAGGCATCTCTGTTGATCTGATCAACATTCACACCATTAAGCCGCTGGACGAAGCTGCCGTTATTGCTTCTATCAGCAAGACCGGTTGTATTGTTACTGCCGAGGAACACCAGATAAACGGTGGTCTGGGCGACAGCATTGCCAATGTGGCTTCACGTGCTTGCCCGGCTCCACACGAATATGTGGCAGTGATGGATACATTCGGCGAAAGCGGAACTCCAAAACAACTACTGAGCAAGTACGGCCTCACAAAAGAGAACATTATTGCGGCGGCAGAAAAAGCTATCGCGAGAAAAAACAAATAATAGCATTCAGACTTCAATACGAAGGGGCTTCCACACGAAGCCCCTTCTTTTTTTTAGCTCTGGCGTTCGTAACCTTTATGTTCTTTTAAATACATTTGTCCCATTAAGAACCATATGCCGAAAGTAGCCACGCTCGATAAAAAAGAACTGCTTCACACCTTTCTGTTGGTGATGCTTTATGGAATCGGGTTCTACTGCCTGCAAATAGTGCTGTATCGCATTGGCATGTTCTCCGCCTACCCCACGCACGACAGTCTTATATCGTGGGATGCGGGCTGGTATCGCGACATAGCACGCCGCGGATACGCATATAGCAATATTGGTCAGAGCAATTCCGGCTTCTTCTATCTGTTCCCGGCCATCTGGAAACTTACGGGTTTTAACGGGGTTGCCATATCGCTGCTCAACATGGCATTTTTCGCGGCGGGTCTCAGCATTCTTGCCGGCATGTTCAAACCAGACGTGCAACACAAAATGATGTGGGTATCTATGCCGGCTGTGATGTTTGCGTTTGTGCCCTATGCCGAAGCTGTGTACTTTCTGCTGGGTGCAGTCTGCCTGTATGGTATCAGCGCACAACGAACCTGGTTGATCGCGGCAAGTCTGTTCCTGCTGTCCCTTACCCGCGCAACTGCCATTTTTGTTGTACCCGCATTCCTATGTATGGAAGTACTCTCAGGCAGCCGAAAGGATATTCCGCGCAACATAGGCAGGTATCTGGTGTTGTATATACTTCCATCGGCTGCAGGTCTTGCAACTTTTGTGCTCATCCAGTATCAGGCCACAGGTGTTTGGTTTGCCTACTTTATTGCACAGTCCACATTCTGGCGCCGCATCTACTCCACGCCCATCCTTCCATTCTATAACGGCGTAGGGTATCATACAATACTACTGAATGCGCTGGCGATCTTCGCATGCCTCACTGCATTCCTTATGCTGATATTCAGAGTAACCAGGTGGCTGACCCGTGGCAACCATCAAGACAAGGTGCTGATAGTGTCGCTGGCATACCTCACCACTACCCTCTTTTCATCACTGTTTTACAGCCCACTATGGCTGAACGGCGCAACTGACGTGATCGGCACATTCAGATACACCATGATGACACCGTTCTTCTATGTTTTTCTGAACCATGTGACCCGCAACACCACTTACAAATGGCAGCACTATGTGATGGTGTTTTTATTTGCAACCGGTGTATGGATGGCGTTCGGTGCCTATGTGCACCTGCAGGAGCTGCTGTTCTTTACATTCAATACAGTGCTGATCCTTCTATTTATGGCAAGCAGCAATACACGCCTCGGCTGGCCAACCATCGCAGTTACTGTCATCAACTTTATGTTCCAGATGCTGTTGTTCCAGCATTTCATCGGCCGCACCAGTCTGGTCGATTAACCCCCTCAACTTGCCGACCAATGTTTGATCAGCACTTCGATACCTGCTGCCAATACTAGGCAACCGGTGACCCTACGCACTGCCAATTCGCTGAACTTTAGTGCCCCTGCCCTACTACCCAACTGACCACCTGCAAACACCGCAACTGCAAGCATGCCCAGTCGCATGGAATCGATGGAAACACTAAGGGATGACAACTGCCCTGCAATACCCGATATGGAATTAATGAGGATAAACGCACTCGCGGTTGCGGCAATGCGGCGCGGACTATCCCACCCCATCAGGTTCAGAATGGGCGACAAAAAGATGCCCCCGCCTATACCCACCATACCCGAAAGGAAACCCACAGCACCACCAAGCGCACCATCTCGCAGGTAGTTTGCCTGTTTTACTTTACCATCCTCTGCAGCATTTTTTGTGCGCACCCACAGCAATATACCTGCAACGATGAGGCACAAACCAAGTATCACAAAAAAAGTATGCTCACTGATCTTGAGCCGCGCACCCAAAAAAGCCATCGGTACACTCACTAGCGCCATGGGTATGATCTTTTTCACCGGCAACTCTCCCCTCTTCCAATACAGCAATGTGCCACCGGTGACCACCACAATATTGCACACCAGCGCAGTGAGTTTCATTTCCTGAAACGGAAGCGCATACAATGCTAACAGCGCAAGATAACTGGACCCTCCGCCAAAACCGACAGAGGCGTAGATAAATGAAATGATGCCGAAAAAGAGGATCAGTTCGTAGTGCATGGCGCTAAGTTCACGGACATAAAAGATCCATACTCTCTGAAAGCAAGTTGTCTTTATTGATAGCCACCACTCCCGCTTCTTCGCATACCAGACCACCGGCTATATTGGATATCTCGGCCATCAGCTTCACGTTCTTTGAAATGGCATAGACAAGCGTTGCGGTAGCTACTACTGTGTCGCCCGCACCGGAGACGTCGGCAATGTTGCGAATATGCGAGGGCAAAATAGCTGCCTCGCCTTCATTGTTATAGTACACTCCCTTTTCAGAAAGTGTAATGAACGTAATGCGGTGATTCAGCGCCTTATGCAGCGCCTTGTGGGCTTCGCCCAGGTCGTGCAGGTCTGTACGGTGCATGTCCATATGCAGCCCTTCGCGCACTTCCTTCAGGTTGGGCTTGAATATGGTTACATCTTTGTAAGAAAGGAAATTGCGTTTCTTAGGGTCCACAACCGTTACAATACCTATCTCCTTGCAGTGAGCGGTAATATGCCTGATCACATTCTCCTTGAGCACCCCCTTGTTGTAGTCTTCAAATATCAGCGCGTGCGGCTTCACCTTTTGCAGATACTTCAGCACCATATCAATGAACGGGTGCTCTTCCTCGGTATGCAGTTCGTCGGTCACCTCTTCATCTACACGCAACATCTGCTGATTGCGACTCAGTATGCGCACCTTGGTAGTTGTGGGGCGCATCGCGCTCTTCATCATCAGACTTGTGTCTATTCCCGCCTTACCTGCCAGCGACATCAGCAGGTCGCCATCACTGTCTTTGCCCACCACACTCGCCAGGGTCACTTTTGCACCCAGTGAAATGCAGTTGAGCGCAACATTAGCCGCCCCGCCCAGCCTACTTTCGCGCTTGGTTATTGCTACTACAGGCACAGGCGCTTCCGGCGATATACGGTCCACACTGCCCCACCAGTAGTTATCCAGCATCACATCACCCACCACCACTACATGCAGGCCGGCCATCTGATCGAATATGTTCTGCAATTCTATCTTTTTCATCGTCGATTTCTTTTACATCTGCCACGTCATTGCCTGGCCGCACGTCTTTGCAGCAGATAATAAATAGGCAGTCCCATTATCACAATAATCAGTCCCGGCCAGGTGTAGGTCGGTTTATATTTCAGCAATATAACGCACACAAATGCTGCCATGGCTATATACAAAGCCGGTATCACCGGATAGCCGAATGCCTTGTAGGGACGCGGATGGTCGGGGCGCGTGCGCCTCAGTTTGAATATGCCTCCTATCGTCAGGATATAGAACAACAACACTGTGAAAATGATAAAGTCGAGCAGATTGCCATACTGACCGCTCAGGCAAAGCACCGATGCCCAGATACACTGCATCCACAAGGCACGGGCAGGAACACCTTTGTCATTGAGCGTACCGGCCGCAGGCAGGAACAACCCATCATTGGCCATGGTGTGATAGACACGCGCTCCGGAAAGTATCAATCCGTTATTACACCCGAACGTTGACACCATGATGAGCAACGCGATTATAGTTGCTCCGTTGTCGCCGAATATCTTCAATGCCGCGGCAGTTGCCACGCGCTTGGCTGGCGCCTGCGCTATTTCTGAAACCGTCATTACATTCAGGTACATCAGGTTCATGCACACATAGATCAGCGTCACCACAAGCGTACCAATAAACAAACTCAAACCAATATTACGCTCCGGCCGTTTCATTTCTCCGGCTATGAAAGTCACGCTGTTCCATGCATCGCTGGAGAACAATGCGCCCACCATGGCCGTGCAAATAGCTATGACCAGTGTGCCGCCTGACAGACTCTGGTGCGTGATGGCCGCAGCACTTGTGGTGATCTCTTTGGCCCACCAGCCGTCCTCCCAATTTGCCTGCCAGGTGCTGGCACCCGAGAACAACACAAATCCGAAAACGATGAGCGCAGCCATAGCACCAATCTTGGCAATGGTAAAAAAGAACTGGATCCACTTCCCGCTCTTTACACCCAATGTGTTGATGTAGGTGAGTAGGATAACTGTGACAATACCCACAATCTGCGCCGCGCTGATATGAAAACCGTAGGCTGTGCCCATGAGGATATTATCGTCGCCGAGCCGCGGATCGAGATAGCCGGCAAACTTGCCAAATGCCACACCTACCGCAGCGATAGTGCCGGTTTGAATGACAGCAAAAAATGACCAGCCATACAGGAACCCGTATAATTTTCCGAAAGCCTCACGCAGATACACATATTGACCACCGGCCTGGGGGAACATACCGCTCAGCTCGCCATAACTGAGTGCTGCCGTGAGTGTGATGAAGCCCGAGAGCAACCACACTACTACCAGCCAACCGGCACTGCCCACCGACTGGGCAATATCAGTACTTACTATGAATATTCCGGACCCGATCATGGACCCGATCACCAGCAAGGCGCCATCTACAAGATTCAGCGTGCGTTGCGGTGCTCCTTCCCCGGCATGTACCGGGGTTTTATTGCTTTCCAAATTCAGAACGTTTGCAGAAAAATACTATTTATTTCTTACACTATTCACTTTTTGTACTCGCGTTCATGCCGTCAACAACATCGTTAGTGATGTCGCGGGCAGGGTTGCCATACAATATTGCAGAACCCGAACCTGAATAGGACATGATAAAATCGAACTGATGTGTCTTGTTATAATCAGTAAGGAACGAATCCAGGCGCTTTTTAAGGTCTATATTGAATTCCTCCTGCTCCTTCATCAGCTGCTGGGTCAGCGACTCCTTGCGCGACTCCAATGTCTGCTGCATCTGCATCAGACGTTTCTGGGCAGCCTCATACTCCGACTGGGTCAGCGTATTGTTCTGCATCTTTTTCTGCACCTCATTGGCATCGTTCTGCATTTGCCCGTACGAACGCTGCAGCTCGCTTTCCATTTGGGCCTGTTTCTTTCTGAACTCTTCGCGCTTGCTCTTCAGCAGCTCATACTTCGACTCCAGCGAATCGATGTTCACATAGGCGATGGTTGCACCGCCGGTAGCATGTACAGGGGCAGGTGCTGCAGATTGCTTGGTGCCGCCATTTTGCATAAAGAACAAGGCACCTACGCCGGCCACAGCCACAATGCTGAGAATCAGAGAAAGATTTTTCATATCAGAAACGTTCGTTTGTATTCAGGGCATAAAAATAACAATGCTCTGGTAGCATTTCATATCTCCCCTCTCATAAAGTTGTCATAATATACCGGTCGGCATTAATGTGCCGCTGATCTGCTAATACAGGCTACAGTTCCATTTCTCACCAACAATTGTGGTGTCATAGCCCTTACATTTATTCTTCGCGTCTTCTTCGGTCATTGAACCGAGATCTTTCGAATACACTACTTTATTGTTGTAGGAACAATTGCAATGATAGACGCGCTTGCACGACACCATAGAAGCCATTACAACAAAAAGAACAGCAGCAGAATAAACGACTTTTTTCATCTCTCGGAAAGGTTGAATAAAAAGCGAATTTAGTTTATTTATCTTTGAACCGGAAATCTATTCGCTCGTTTTTTTTCGCTGTAAAGACGCTTTTTTATCTCAAATCAATTCAATTGAACATCTTCAAGGCAAACACTTCACACATCCCGCTTATCCGCAATCTCACCATGCAGGTCTGGCCTCAGACCTACACACCCATCATAGGAGCCGATCAGGTCACATACATGCTGGAACGTTTCTACAATCCCGACGCCCTTACTGCCCAAATGAACGACCAGGGCCACCAATTCATCATTGCCGAAACCGATGGAATACCAGCCGCGTTCGCATCTTATTCCGAGGTGGAACCGGGAATATACAAGCTGCATAAACTATACACCACACTTGCGGCGCAAGGCAAGGGGCTGGGCCGCGCCCTTATAGACTATATAATTGCTGATATCCAAGCAAAAAACGCAACCATGCTACGCCTGAATGTCAATATTCACAACCATGCAGCCAAACAGTTTTATGCCCGCTACGGCTTCCGGCATCTGCTGGACGAGGATATAGACATAGGCAGCGGTTTCTACATGAATGACCACGTACTCTGCCTGGACCTTTAGGATCAAACCACATAAAAGAAGAAGGCTGCCCTAGGGCAGCC
>JACSRV010000030.1 GCA_014879545.1 Chitinophagaceae bacterium
TGGTTCGACATTTCCCCTGTCGAGCCTACTGAAACATGAAAAGCGAGGACGGGGCGCGGAAAGCGCCCCGTTTTTTGTTTTGTAAACGTGATGCGGTTTGCGCGATGCGGTTAATCTGTGCCACAAATAAATTGAAGATGAAAAAGATATTAGGCTACAGGAAATTATTGGGTGTGAATGAGCATGCCACTTTGTTGGCTTTGAAAACAGTGTACAGGAACCTGATGAAAGAATGGCACCCTGATAAGTTTACGGATCAGGTGGAGAAAGACCTGTGCGAGGCAAAGAGCAGACACATCATTGAGGCGTATCACTTTCTCGTGAGCATTGCACCGGAGACAAGGGCGCAAACAGCGGATGCATTCAACCAGACGATCACATCTGCAGGCATCACCGATTTTGAATACAAGGACGAAACGTTGCTGATCAATTTTGTTGATCAGAGTAGCTATGAGTGGTTGGGTATTCCCAAGGCGTTGTATGTGAAGATGGTAAATGCCCCTGCGCTTGGCCGATTTGCCCGCAGGCACATCTATCATTCATTTCCTTACCGTGTTGCCGGTAAGTAACTGCCATTACAAATGGCCTTGGGTCTCGAGGCTTGATGCCCAACCTACGTAATATGGCCGGAGAGCAGGTTATGTGACTAGGGACGTAATAGGGTAAGGCGGGTGGGGATCGGTGCCCTGGCATGTCGAGTCCTCCGCAGAACGAGGCGGGGATGGCCAATTAGGGCGAATCTTTGGTGATTCCGGCGTTACAGACGCCACACCCTGGGTTTCGCGTTGCAAATTCGGATCAGTGGGATTAGAAAGTTGAAATGATATCCACCACCTACGGGGAAGATCTACAACGAATCTCTGTAAATTTGAAAAACATGCATTTTGTTCTTGACAGGGAATATTTAAATGAGTTGCCAGATAGTTCTTATTTGGAAAAATACAGAAAGCTCCTATTGGAACTGCCAGTTGAAAGAATTGATATCATCTCACAGCATCTAACGGACGCCCATCTGGAGTTCTATTGTAAATGTGGTTGCCATTCATTTCTTGTGTACCCTAGGATTGGTAAGGAACTTCCTTTACTGCAAGAAAAGAAATGGGGGAACATGGAAATTGCTTACCAGACAAACTATAACAAAGAACTAAATGTTATGCTGTTATTCGATTCGTCAGGTATTTTGTCAGAAGTAACAGTATTCTTTGAGCCCGGAAATACAAGGGTCATTCCCGAGGACCTGGCGATTACAGGTATAGAACAGATATGGTAATGGTGTCTACTTAACCAATCTGGAATATTGACCTAAATGTCTTGAAGTAGAAGATAAGTGCACGCTATCGGAAAAGGTGTCGAAGAGGTTGAGGCGATAGCATCTCCGGCGCCCTGATGGTGTTGAGTCACTCTCAGAAAATGGGGGAGGCTTAATTGGGGCGAGTATGAGGTTATTTATCCGTTACAAACTCCGCAACATGGGATCGGCGTTGCCAACGAGGGTCAATGGTGTTTTTTGTGCTGTTGGTATGTATGGCAAGCAGATTGACAAAAGTGCTATTATTGCTGAACTATGGCGTGGTTATTATTAATCATTGGTGGGTTTTGTGAAGTGGCGTTTGCGTTCTGTCTGGGTAAGGCTAAGGAGGCAACCGGAACAGAAATGTACCTATGGTATGCAGGCTTTCTGGTGATGCTGAGCCTGAGTATGGGGTTGCTGATAAAGGCCACACAAACGCTGCCAATAGGGACGGCCTATGCCGTGTGGACGGGTATAGGTGCGGTGGGTACTGTGCTGGTGGGTATACTGGTGTTTAAAGAACCGGCCACGTTTCTGCGGTTGCTTTTTATGACCACTCTTATAGGTTCTATTATTGGCCTTAAGATAGTGTCCCATTAGTTTAGGTGAATGGCTATCCATTGCAGCCCTTTATGCTGTGTTACTTTGAAATGAAAATCAGTCTCCGGCCTTTATAGAGTTTCGGTTGTTTTCGGGTGACAAGGCGGTAGGGTGTGCCAATGAAGGTGTCGGAACCCTTTCTTGAACGGTTCAAAACTGCATGAGTATTGTTTGCCCAGATCTCGGCTTTTGATCTGTTGGTATCAAAGATCACGAACGCATCGGTAGTGGCGGTGCTGTCGGTTGCGTGCAATCGGGTGCCGGTTTCCCAAACACGAATACATTCTGCTCTGATGATGGACCATGTGTATCCTGCGGACGCTCGGCAACCGTGTTTGTCGGCATCGCCACCGGCTATAGTCTGAGCCTCTGATTGTGTGCTGATGAGCGCCGCCATCAGAGCTAAAAAATATGGCTTCATTGAGTTGTGTTTCTCGGTTCAAAATATTGCAACAGGCATGCCGGGTGCTTGTAGCGTGCAGTTGTTTCGTTGCATTTTTTCTAAATTTATGCACAACCGCCGTCAATAATACAAACAGCGGACCAGAAAGATGAAGAAGGAACGAGTATACAAGCTGGTATTTGCGAGCGTTTACCCGCTCTATATTAAAAAGGCCGAGGCGAAGGGCCGCACGAGGGAAGAGGTGGACACGATCATCTGTTGGTTGACAGGGTATGATGAAGGAACGCTGAAAGACCAGATAGAACGGAAAACGGACTTTGAGACGTTTTTTGCAGAGGCGCCTTTGTTGAACCCTAACGTGGATAAGATAACTGGTGTGATATGCGGCTATAGGGTGGAGGAGATAGAAGATGAGTTGATACGCAAAATGCGCTATCTGGATAAACTGATAGACGAGCTGGCAAAGGGGAAGACGTTGGAGAAGATATTGAGGAAGTAGGTATGAATACTGATTGAAAATGGAACTGAAACTGATACTTGCAGGTTTGATGAAGAAGATGTCGCCGCAGATGCCGGTAACTGATGAACAGTTGCAGCGCATTCTGGAGGTGATTGACGAAGTGCCTGTAACTAAGGGTGAGTTTGTGTTGAGGCAGGGTAAGGTAAGTAATTACTATTTGCTGCTGAATGGCTATATGCGCGGTTATACTTTTGATGAGCAAGGAAATGAGGTTACCACCAATTTCTTTGCAGGGCCGAGGGCGGTGCTGGATGCTGCGTCGTTTTTCGGCAGGTTGCCATCGGCTGAAAATATTGTTGCAATTTCTGATTGTCGGGGATATCTGCTGACACTTGAGCAGCTAAATAAATTGTTTCACGAAATGCCTGAGTTCAGAGAGTTTGGCAGGGCGATACTTGTGCGCGAACTTGTGATAGCGCAAGAGCAGAAGCTGGCGCATATTAATCTATCGGCTGAGGATAGATATAAACAGCTCGTGGAACGCGATACGGAATTGATGCAGCACGCCCAGTTGCGGCACATCGCCTCGTTTCTTGGAGTGACAGATACATCGCTAAGCAGGATAAGAAGGGAGCTGGCAAACAAGAAGTAGATTTAGGGAGTTGTCAAATGGCAGTTAGGTTCTTGTCATTTGGCAAGTGTTCCTTCATTTTCAGATCGTTCCTTTGCAATGTAAACGGTGGGATGAGTTTTAGTCATTGTCTGCCGTATGGATCATCTGAAAGTCTTCGTTTTATGGTTTCTCTTCCTTTTTATGTTTACGGGGTTTTTACTGCTGCGGTGATGTTTACCGCTTTTATGCTGCTGTACTCTGTAAGATTCGACAGGCGATGGGTACTTGCAATAGCCGGATGGATAATGTTGCAGACCGGTCTGGGCCTGTCGGGTTTCTATACTGATTTCAGTAGTGTGCCACCGCGCTTTTTGCTGATGGTAGCGCCACCAGTGATCCTGATAGCTGTAGGCACGCTCACGGCAAAGGGGCGCAAGGCGCTGGATGCAATGAATGAGCGATCGTTGTTGATGTTGCATACAGTGAGGGTGCCCGTAGAGTTCTGCCTGCTATGGTTATGGCAGACGGGAATGGTGCCACAGGTGATGACCTTTGAAGGCAGGAATTTTGATATTATTTGCGGACTTACTGCTCCTGTGGTCTTTTACCTTGTGTATGTGCGCAAGGTGGCCGGGGCAAAGACCATGCTGTTATGGAACGCAGGTTGCTTATTGTTGCTGGCGAACATAGTAATACATGCTGTATTGGCCGCGCCCACACCTTTCCAGCGTATTGCGTTTGACATGCCGAATGTGGCGATCGGCTATTTTCCTTTCAATCTATTGCCGGCATTTCTGGTTCCGGCTGTACTACTATCGCACGTGGTGAGCCTACGGTCAATAATGAAGGCAAGATCATGACGGTGTGTCTGTTCTCGGAAAGATATAAGCGAGGCTGCCTGATACCAGACAGCCTCGCTTATCAAGTTGTTGTCACTTATAAATCCGTTTACTGTTTCAGGATGCTATACACTGAAGCATTGCCTTCCTGATCTACCGCTTGGAGGATGTATACTCCTTTGGCGAGTGGCGTAGTGTCGAATGAGCCACGTGCTGCGTCGGACATTTCAGCAACAACTGCGCCGGTTACAGAGATCAGTGTCACCTTCTTCATTTTTTCGCCGCCTTTATTGTTGAAGTTCAGCACGCCGGTTGTGGGATTGGGGAAGATATCAAGGTTCCTTCTGGTCGCAATTCCGGTTACTGATGCGGTACTGGTTGGTAATGGAATCATGGCGCCACCTGAAGCAAGTGCTACCCACAGTCCGAAAGCAGGACCGTTGCTGTTGGCCGCCGGTGAAAGGAAGCCTGAAGCCACTACTGTGATCGCGTCGCCGTCCAGGCTAAGTGTGGAGAGTGGTGCGCTATAGCGCTTGAGGATTGTAGTTGCAGCCGCGTTAAGCAGATCCAGCGTGTAGTTGCTTGTTTTTACTTTTACATATCCTCCACTGGCAAAATCGCCGAAGGCAATATCGTTTACCAGTGTAGCTGAACCGGCGTTCACGTCGACAGCAGGTGCGTCAGTGCTACCGTGTATGACAAGAATATCTGTGCTGTCTGATGCTGAAGTAGAGATCTCACGACCCTGGTCGTATATGCTGAGACGGAAAGGAGCAGCCGCTGCTGACGGAGTATATCCGGTAGGGCTCACAATTCCGTTGGCCACTATGATGTAACGTTTGTCAGATGTAAGCGTGGTAGTAAGGCTGTAAATAGTGTCTGCTACGCTGGTACTGTTTTTGGGAGCTACGCCAAGAGTCACGGGTACACCTACCGGTGCGTTTACGAATTCAGATGCAGTGCGGAATGCAAAGTTATCGAGTAGAATGGAGCCGTTGAGGTACACGTCTACACTGTCGGCAATAGCATCTGCACAGTTGTGGATCACCTGTACCCGAGCAGTTTCATCGAGCGGAATGAGTGCACCGCCAGTAGCCGGAGCAGCCCACAGGCCAAATGCGGCGCCGCTACTGTTTACTGCAGGGTTCAGGAATCCGGATGCCACTACCGTTGCTGAGGCGCCTGTGAGGCCAAGCGTAGAAAGGGGGGCAGAGTACCTTTTTACCACCGTACCGGAGGCAGTGGTTATATCGATGATGTAGTTAGCTGTTGGGAGAGACAAATAGCCGGTGCTGTTGAAATCGCCGAAAGGAATGTCATTCACGAGTACAGAGTTACCGGCGCGCACGTCTACCACCGGGGCGTCGGTAGAGCCATGCACTACAAGCAGGTCTGTGTTGGTTGACATTGATGCTGCTTCGCGTGCTGCGTCATATACCGACAGGCGAAACGGCACTGCGGATGAAGACGGGGTATATCCTGAGGCGCTTTCAATACCGTTTGCCACAAGGACATATTTTTTTGTCGGGTCGAGCGTTACGGATACGCTGTAGAATGTGTCAGCGACACTTGTGCTGTTTTTAGGAGCTACGGACAACCTGATAGGTGTTCCGGCAGCAGGGGCATCGATGAAGCCCGTTGCGGTGCGGAATGCGAAGTTGTCGAGCAGAATGCCATTGTCCAAATACACATCCACTGAATCGGCGGCGAGGTCGGCGCAATTGTGGATCACCTGTACACGTGCTGTTTGTGCGTTTGTAGCGATTGATGCTACCAGAGCTGTTGCTAAAAGAAGTTGTTTTTTCATTTTGTTTAGGTTTTCGCCAAAAGTATTAAACAAAAATCCGTCGAAAATCATCGATTATTTTGTTTAACAAATGTTTGTGAATATTAAACAAAAATTATTAATTGGTAATTAATCGAACGGAGAATCGGAGGTTCGATAGGCTCTTGTTGATGGTTTCCGGTGCAGAGTTTTCTTCGGTTAAATGTTTGAAATGATCTGCTTTCGACGTAAAGTTTCGCGCCTGTGGCTACGAGTGGTAAGGCATCGTAGTTGATCTGTGCGCGCTATTTCGTTTCTTTTTTTGATGAATGGACGAGTATCTTGCGTGCAGTTATTGAAGCGACCGATAAAATGCCTGAAAAAGTCAGAGTCATATTGCGATGGTGTGTTCTAATTGCAGTTATTGCAGTTGCTACGGGCACGTCAGTGGCTATGTTCCTGTATATGCTCGATCGGGTCACGCAGGTGAGGTGGCAGAGCGAGTGGCTGCTCTATTTATTGCCTCTTGCGGGAATAGGAATATACTGGCTTTACCGAAAAGCCGGGGCGCTGGCTGCAGGTGGTAATGACACCATTCTTCGGGAGGTGATGAGGCCGACAAAGGGTGTGCCGGTAGTAATGGCACCGCTGGTATTGCTAGCTACCCTGATCACTCATTTGTTTGGCGGATCGGCCGGGCGCGAGGGTACTGCCGTGCAGATGGGCGGTAGCCTGGCGGCGGCGATAGGGAAAGTATTTCCGCTCTCTGATGAAGAAAAGCGGCTTGTGTTGCTGGCCGGAATTTCAGCCGGATTCGGGGCTGTATTTGGTACCCCACTTGCGGGGGCGGTTTTTGCGTTGGAAGTAATGGCGATAGGGAGACTGCGATTAAAAGCACTGGTGCCCTGTTTTGCAGCTGCAATGGCTGCTCATTTTGTGTGTATGGCGTGCGGCACGAACCATACAGATTATCACCTATTGTTGCCGCGCAATTACTTCCGTTTTTCGATCGACAATGAGCAGATGGTTCTGTTTTTGAAGCTCATATTGGCGGGAGCTGTGTTTGGTGTGGTGGCCCGATTTTTTGCCTATTCTTCTCATGCGCTGAAGGAGGTCGCAGGCAAGACCTTCGGCAAGCGTGGGTGGCTGTCTCCTGTTGTGGGTGGGGCTGCGATAATTGCTGCTACCCATGTTGTAGGTAATACTGACTACCTGGGGTTGGGTGTAACTACGGCAACGGGAAACGGTGCATCTATTGTGAATGCGTTTCATGCGGGAGGAGTAGGGCAGTGGAGTTGGTTGCTAAAGTTGGTATTCACTGTCGTGACGCTGAGTATGGGATTCAAGGGGGGCGAGGTTACTCCTCTGTTTTTCATTGGTGCAGCGTTAGGGAGTACGCTGGCGATGTGGTTGGGGATGCCGACAGACCTTGTGGCCGGATTGGGATTTATAGCAGTATTTGCGGGAGCCACGAATACACCCATCGCCAGCGCAATTATGGGGGGCGAGCTTTTTGGATGGGAGAATATGGGTTGGTTCGTTCTCGTCTGCTTTGTGGCTCGTGCTGTCAGCGGCTCTGTGAGTATTTACAAGGCGCAGAGCGAAAACTGGTCGGCGATGGAAGACCTGTGATTTGTTCCTGTATTGATGATTTTGGTCAATTACCCAACTATCCGGTTGTAAGGAGCCGTCTTACTGGTATACCCAAAAAAAACCTTTATGAAAAAGACCCAAAAAATGGTCGCAGTGGCGGCCACAGCCTTCGGGCTATTATTCGGCATGTCATGCCGCAAGACTCCGACTGAGTCAGTTTCTACACCCACATCAACGTCGTCGGCCTGGACCAAGAGTGCGTTGTTTTCGAGTTTAAGAACCGCGCCGTTCAAGTTTTCCGTTGATGCGGGAGTACCATCTGTTGGTTACGGACCGCAGGGGACAAAGCTGGTTTTCTATGCTAATTCCTTCAAAGATGGCACCGGTAACGTTATTAGTTCCGGCAAAATTGACATCGAGCTTATCGAGATGTACACTCCCGGCTCTATGATTGCTAACAATGCGGTGACCACTTGCAACGGGCAATTGCTGCGTAGCGGTGGTCAAGTGAAGATAACTGTAACGCAAAATGGGAAAGAGGTCTACGCAAACAGGTATGGTATAGGATTTAAGCAGCCTGAGGCGTCAAGTAATCCTATGGAGCTTTTTTATAGCGACAATAATAGTTTCGACTCGACCACTGTCTGGGGACAACCAGACACTATGAGAAATGTATTAGATCGCATGGTGCTGCAAACCATGGCAGACACTACTTCTAAACCCGGATTGCCTCCGAGTATCACTCACTATTATATGTTTGATTCTTGCACTCGGTTCAGATGGGTCAACTGTGACTTCTTCTATTACAACCCGGCACCGAGGACCAATATTTACGTTCAGCTGTCCGACACTTCTTTTAATTACATAAATTCAGCTGTTTTTCTCGTTATTGTCTCAGAGAGGGCGGTTGCGTCAACTAGTTACCAATGGAGTGCAAAGAGGTTTGTTGGTATTAATTTTCCTGAAGGCCAGTCAATGAAATTGGTGTTTATGGGGAAAATTGGAGATAGTCACTTTTATGCTGAAAAGATTTTCGAGGTCAGTCGCGAAATTAAATTGCAATTGACACCGTTAAAGGTGAGTTCGGCTGAGATCAAAACCAAGTTGGCCAGCTTTTAGGGGCGAGACCATAACAGGTGACAAAGGGTGTGCCGGTAGTGAGGCGCCGGCAATTCTTTGTCATCTGCTGAATCGGTGAAGGCGTACTATCTTTGCGCCCGTGACCAAAACTACTAAGGCACACCTTGCGTTGCTGGGAGCCAATATTTTTTACGGGGCAGGGTTTACTGTTGCTAAGTCGGTGATGCCACGGTTGATAGAGCCACTTGGGTTTATTCTCATAAGAGTGGGTGTTGTGGCATTTCTGTTCTGGCTGAGCTATTTCGGGGGCAACAAATACAGAGCAGAGATACAACGTAAGGACTGGCCGATACTTGTTCTTGGCGGACTGTTTGGAGTTGCGCTTAATCAGATGCTCTTTTTCATGGGGCTGAATCTTACGTTTCCTATACATGCTGCACTGATAATGATGAGCACGCCGCTGCTCATTACTATCATCGCCATATTTATGTTGCGCGATAAGCCGGGCGGTGGGAAGATATTCGGGCTGCTGTGCGGGATAAGTGGCGCTGTGCTGCTTATGAGTGCTGGTAAGGAATTGACGGTGACAGGCAATTCATCGCGAGGTGACCTTTTTGTCTTTTTGAATGCCACCTCTTATGCTATTTATCTGGTAATGATTAAGCCTCTTATGGCGAGATACCGGCCTATTATTGTGATCAGGTGGGTTTTCCTGTTCGGTTTCATGATGGTGCTGCCGTTCGGGTGGCCACATTTTGCCGCTGTCGACTGGTCGGCATTTCAGGCGATAGATTTTGCCGCTGTTGCGTTCATTGTGGTCTGCGTTACTTTCTTTACCTATTTGTGGAATATTTACGGGCTGCATGTGCTCAGTCCGTCTGTGGCCGGGGCGTACATTTATATACAGCCCATTTTTGCCGCGATCATCTCTGTTCTTTTTGCCGGTGAGCAGGTGACAAGTGTGAAACTCATTGCAACGGTGCTTATTTTCAGTGGTGTTTATATGGTGAGTTTCGGGTTTAAGAAGAAAGAGGGTGCACCCGTATCTGCAGATTGAGAGTATATAGGGAAAAATATTTAAATAAAAAATGGTGGAAAACACCCTTTTTTAGACAAGGCGAAATGTGTGTTTTTGTGTCGGGAAATATTTCCCGGGGTATATAGTAAACACAACACATTTCATGAAACAGAAACTAAAAATGTCGCTTGCCTTAGCGATTATCGGCGGCGTGTCGCTGACCGGATGCCAGCCGGAGAAAACGGAAGCACTGCCTAACAGATTGCCACAGGATGTTAAGGTGTCTTGTCCGCTCAATAACGGTAATGCGTGGTTTGAGGGTGATAGCGTTGTTGAGAACGGGAAAGTACTTCCGGCGAACAGCGTTGCATTCGATCCTGCCAACAACTGTGCGTTTTACAATTGGGCTGCTCAAATGTTCCTATGGGTCACTTCTCCAATGACCTCGGGAACCTACGTGCCTGGTAACACGGTAATGGAGTCTCCAACATTCTATACTGTGCAGCCGGATACCAATAATAACGCAGGTCAGAACCGCATATTGGTGCAGAACTTAGCGGGTAAACAACTTCGTGCCGTGCCACAAATGAAGAAGTCGGGGCCAAACAGGCTGCCTGTTATTTTTGACAAGCGAGGCCGCATGTTTGAGGTAGAGACGCATTCGTCCGGTACAAAGATGCTATCGGTAATGAGTGGGAGTAAGCAAGTAAAAGTTCATCATGTTGAAAAAGGGGCTGGTGGTGTTGTTACATTCTTTGATGAAAAAAATCAGGCTATAGCTTCACCGGCGGCAATTTTGCAGCACACGGTAAACAAAGAGCGGATCGTGCACGGGTTTCTAACCACAGATGGAAGTAGTGTGTATATAGACGGTAACAGCAATCTGATAGAGACGGAGACCGGACAAGCCACTAATGACGTGCTGGTTGCCAATAACGGATCAATGGTGTACTATATTCTTTTTGTGAACGATGTGTATGCATATTATCAGGCCGGAGTTTCGGCCCGTTTGCTGGATAGTTCGAAGTTTCCGACCACGGCAGGAGAGTTAAGCAAGATCACCGAACTTGCCCGCAACAATGGAGTGACACTTGCAGATTCTAATGCTCTGGCCATAGAAATGAAGACATCGTGGGTGGAAGCAGTCAATCTGCCTGACTCGAATTCATACATTACTACCTATGCCATCGTCCCGGTGTACAAAAAGGTGGGTGATGCGGCCTGGGTATTGTCAGGCGAGAAGCTCACGAAATTGGCGTTGATAGGTGCGCATGTGGTGGGAAGTGTTGCCGGGCACCCCGAGATGGTGTGGGCGACATTTGAACATGAAGATAATGCCCCCAACGCTGCGTACAAGTATGTAGATGTGAACGGTAAGGTGAAGATGGTGCCGCAGGACACAGGTTCAAACTGGCTTTTGAGTAATAATGCATCTGATCCACAAACAAATGTTTCACACCAGCACTGGAGCAATACAGGCGGTGATACCATTGTTGGAACGTCAGGCCAACTCACCGCGTGTAATGTGCTTCGTACCATGCCGTGGGGGAGCGCAATGGATTCATTGACCAATCAGGAAGATACCAGTTCTGCAACATCTAATAGTGAGATCATTTCTTTGAATAACCAGGTATATGCTTTGCTGAAGGGAAATGACATCCGTAAGAACTATCAGTTGATAGGCGCTACCTGGACATTTGGCGGCGCAGCTCCCAACGGCGCTACCTATGGGTCTGTTACTACGCCAGGTGTGTCTATAGGGACGAATGTGTGTGCAAACAGTACAATGGAAACTTTCTTCCAGGCTGCTAATCAATCGTGCTTTACTTGCCATTCTGGGAATAATTCACTCTCGCCAACTCAGTTGAGCCATATTTTCTCCAATATTGTTCCGATAAAGCTCGCGTCGGTTCCGCCGGCACTTAAGAAGTAGCTAAAGTGGTTGTTTAATGAAGGGGTGCCGGTGATCATCGGCACCCCTTTTGTTTGGTAGTTGCGGCACATGGTGATATTTTGTACATTTATCTTGACTACTACCATGAGGATACTCCTGATCGGCATATTCGTTTTTGTCGCTTCCGTTTGTTTCGGACAGTGGGGGCAATATGGACGGGATCGACCTCGATTGGAAGATCTAAGGTTTACACTGGATACATTTTGGTTCAAGGGAGACCATGTGCAATTGCAACGATTTGATACGCGTGACATAGTTTCTGTTTACAGTAAAGATGTTGATCAGAATCTCGCGACGCTTGCGCTTTTTAAATTGCTTCCCGACTTAGATGCAAGAAAAGCGGAACTGTTGCGTGGTGTGTCGCTGGGCAATATGAATTTCGCGAGAGAGCAGTTGGATATCATCAAGGAGCATTGCCGATCGTTTGACAGGCGATACCTAGAGGCAGAGTACAGATTGTACTATAAATACCGGAATGTACTTACAGAAGAAGAGCGAAAATCAATCGAAGATAAAGCTGCATATGAACTCGCAGTTGTGCAACAGGAGGATAGTAATGTCGTCACTCCGTTCGATTCTATTTTAGTTGCGCGCACAGACAGGCGTGGACGTCCGTTATGGGCTGAGCGCCTTGCTGAACAGAAAATTGCTCGCATAGAGGCTGCCAGAAGGCAATATCTCAGGGACTCAGCCTTGAATGCCGGAGATGAAGAACTAGAGCGCGCGGTTGCCGCAAGGTACGCGAAAAAAATGCCCTCTTCGGGAAAGAAGAAACCAGATAATATTCAGAAGTACGGACCTGTTGTAGGGAAGGCAATCAATGAGCACAAGGTAGAGATAGGGTGGGATAGGGAATTGTGTCGTGCGTCCTGGGGCGTACCGCAACGGGTAGGGCGAAATACTACGCTGCGCCGCACCGAAGAGACCTGGTACTACGGCGGTTACAGAAGGTTGGTTTTCATTCAGGACGTTCTGGTGCGTTTCGTTGAGTAGGGTGCTTAGTCTCCGTTAATATATACTCTCTTTACACGCTGGGAAATGCCGGTCATTATCTCATAGGGGATCGTGTCCGCCCATTCGGCCAGTTTGTTCACGGGTAGTTGCGGGCCGAAGACAATGGCGTCATCACCTTCGCGCACATCGGGTATGCCCGTAATGTCTACCATGCACATATCCATACATATTGAGCCAATAGTCGGTGCTGATGATCCATTGATCATTACGTGTGCCTTTCCGTGTCCCATACTTCTGGGGTATCCGTCGGCATAACCAATGCATATTACGGCGATCCGCTTTCTTTCCGTCTGTATGTTCCGGTGTCCGTAGCCAACGCTCTCGCCGGCCGCAATATCTCGTATCTGTGCAATGCTGGTTCGCAGCGTGCTGATCTGTCGCAACTTGTTTCCAAGCGCATCAGAATTATCGATGCCATAAAGTCCTACTCCCAGGCGAACCATGCTGTGCTGAAGTTTCCCATGACGGGAGATGCCGGAGGAGTTGGATATGTGCAGGAGCGGTGTGTATGTCAGGGATGACATAATTTTTTTACTCATGGAGTCAAACCGTTCGGCCTGACGGGCGGTGAATGGATCTTCGTCCGGGTCGTCGCTGGCAGCGAGGTGGCTGAAGATGCTGGCCACTTTCAGTTCCGGCGTGCCCTGCAATAGGGCGATAAGTTGGTCTGTTTCCTCAGGGCCGAATCCAAGGCGGTGCATGCCAGTATCCAGCTTTATGTGGATAGGGTAGTCCGTCACTTTGAGTGTAGATGCCACTTGTTTCATAGCCAGGAAAGAACGGGTATTGTAGACTTCCGGTTCCAGTTTCCATGCGATCATTCTGTCGAACGATGATACGTCGGGACTCATAACCATGATCGGTATCCTTATGCCAGCTTTGCGCAAGCCCACGCCCTCATCGGTATAGGCAACTGCAAGGTAGTCTACACCAGAGTATTGCAAGAGGCTGGCAATCTCGTAGCTTCCACTTCCATAGGCGAAGGCCTTAACCATTGCCATTGTTTTTACACCCGGTCGCAGAAGAGAACGGAAACAATCGAGATTGTATTTGAGGGCGGACAGGTCTACGGTCAATACAGTCTGGTGTATCTTCTGTTCCAGTAATACACCTATCTTCTCGAAAGTGAATATTCTGGCTCCTTTCAGTAGGATGGCTTCCCTGTCAAAGGTGAGCAGGTGGAAGTTCTCGAGGAAATGATCGGTGGATCTGAAGAAGATGCTTCTGACCTTACGGTGTTTGCGGAAGGCTGCCTTGTGTCTATATAAAGCAGGGCCGATGCCTATAAAGCGGTGAATGTTGCGCCTGCTGATGTAGCCGGCAACTTGTTCATACAGTTCCGTATCGCTTTTTCCGGGCTGAAGAATGTCTGACATGATCACTGTGTGGTGCGCGTGTTGCTTCTGTTGCTCCAGGAAATTCAAAGCGATCTGCAGCGATGTGAGGTCAGAGTTATATGAGTCGTTGATGATCGTAGAGTCGTTGATACCCTGCCGCATTTCCAGACGCATTGACACCGGTTGCAACATTTCCATTCGTTCGACGATCGTATCCTGCTTAACTTTTAGCAGTAGCATGGCGCACCAGCAATGTATGGCATTCTCTACCGAGGCGTCATCAGTGAAAGGTATGGTGATGCTAATATCATTTCCGTCATATCGTGCCGATATGGTTGTCTTCCCATGGTTTGCGTTGCGGCCGGTGACGCGTAGTGTAGCGTCTTGTCTTACTGACCAGGTAAACAGTTTTTTATTGCTGTCGGGTGAGCTGCTGTAGGTCTGGTGCATGTACTGAGCAATGCACTCGTGCACATCAGAATGGTCAGTACAATAAATAATATGGTCGGCATTTCTGAAGAGTAACAGCTTTTCGTTGATCTTCTGCCGCATTGTGAGGAACCCATCGCTATGAGCTTCGCCGATATTTGTAAAAATGCCGATAGTTGGCTGGATTATCTTTTCGAGATGTTCCATTTCTCCGGTCTGTGATATACCGGCCTCAAAGATTCCAAGCCGGTGGTCTTTTGATATTTGCCACACGGAAAGAGGTACGCCTATCTGGGAGTTGTAGCTCTTTGGGCTACGTACAATGGAAAAAGAAGTGTCGAGAAGGGTGCCAAGCCATTCTTTTACAACAGTTTTTCCGTTGCTACCAGTAATTCCGATAACCGGAAGTCGGAACATCCGGCGATGGGCTGTAGCTACCTGCTGCAAAGCGCTTATGGTGTCGCGGACCAGAATAAAATTAGAATCCGGAAAGGGGGTGGTGTCAACTTTTTGGCTAACGATGAAGTTG
>JACSRV010000145.1 GCA_014879545.1 Chitinophagaceae bacterium
AGATGTGTATAAGAGACAGCAAATGTACTTTTTTCTTTTAAAATGTACGGAGTTGCTTAGCTTAAGTAGACAAGCGAACAGTTTTTCTCGCCACCAATTGAGGGCTGGCCGTGCAGCACAAAAAACGCCGTGCGACAGCACGGCGTTGAAAAAAAGGATATGATGTGAGATCATTTGCTATGGCACTTCTACCACATTGAGGATCTCGTTGATGATCTGTTCGCTGGTCACATTCTCAGCTTCAGCTTCGTAGGTGAGGCCTATGCGGTGGCGCATCACATCGTGACACACCGCACGCACGTCTTCGGGTATCACATAGCCGCGGCGTTTGATGAATGCATAGGCTTTTGATGCCAGTGCCAGATTGATGCTGGCGCGTGGTGAGCCACCATAACTGATGTATGACTTGAGCTTACCCAGCTTGTACTCGTCGGGGAAACGTGTGGCAAATACGATATCGAGGATGTACTGTTCTATCTTCTCGTCCATATACACCTCGCGCACCAATGAGCGAGCCTTAACGATCTGCTCGGCAGAAACCACCGGATTGATCTTTACAGCACCTGTCGGGTTGAGGTTGGTGCGGATGATGTGACGCTCTTCCTCCTTTTTGGGGTAGGTGATGATGATTTTCAGCATGAAGCGGTCCACCTGAGCTTCAGGCAGTTCATATGTACCCTCCTGCTCTATGGGGTTCTGGGTGGCCAGTACCAGGAAGGGTTCTTCGAGCTTGTAGGTATTGTCGCCAATGGTTACCTGGCGTTCCTGCATGGCTTCCAGCAGCGCGCTCTGCACCTTGGCCGGAGCACGGTTGATCTCATCGGCCAGAATGAAGTTGGCGAATATTGGTCCTTTACGTACGTTGAACTTATGCTCCTGCGGATTGTAGACCATAGTTCCCAGCACGTCGGCAGGCAGCAGGTCGGGTGTGAACTGTATGCGGGCGAAGTTGGCATGGATAGCCGACGCCAGCGATTTGATGGCGAGTGTCTTTGCCAGACCCGGTACGCCCTCCAGTAGTACGTGGCCATTGGCAAGCATGCCTATCATGAGGCGCTCTACCATGTGCTTTTGTCCCACAACCACTTTGTTGAGTTCCATTGTGAGCAACTCAATAAAGGCACTTTGCTGATGGATCTTTTCATTCAGCTCGCGGATGTCGAAAGAGGAAGATACTTCCATATTGATACGATGCGGTTTTAGTTACAATGCTACGAAAAACTCAAAAATAAAGCGGTAGCACCACAATGAAGAGAACACCGGTCAGTTTTAACGTTTTTTAAAATTGTATATGTAAACGCCCGGTGGCCGTGGCAAGGACATAAATAATACCTTTGCCCGGCCCTCAGGGAAAACAAAGGAATGTAGAATATGGAGAATTTTGAACAAAGATGGCTGGATACGGAGCAAATGCTTAGAGAACGTTTCGGGAAACTGCCCGATATGGAGGGTATTTTGTTCCTGATAGGCGTGAACGAACTGGGACGTATGCCGAAGCGCAAATTCTCTAAAGAGCAGAAACGCGACCTGATGCATGTGGCGGTATGCACCTTGCTGAGTCAGTATGGTTTCTACGAGTTTGCAGGCCGCGACGAGGAGGGGTGGCCGCACTTCAACGAGCTGGAACCTGTAGGCGTAAAGGGACTTGCCGAGCAGGAGCGTATGCTGAAAGAGTGCATCATCAATTATTTCGCTTAAAACAGGGCTATACGTCCAGCCGCTGCATAACAGCCACCAACCGCTCAGAACGTACATGGAGGGTATGACCGGCATTCAGGGGCACTTCAAAGTAAGAGCCGGGTTTGAGGTAGTGGTCGGTATCGCCAACGCGGCAGATGCATTCGCCTTCGAGGATCAGAAAACTTTCCTGTTCTTTGGTGTGCACCTCTTTGGGCAGGTCGGAAGCGGTAACGAGCAGCAATTGCAACTTGCCGGGATGGCGCAGTAGTGGAAAGACAGCGGGATCGGTAGGCGGACCCGGCGGGATCAGCTTCTCAACTGCCCGCAACCACTCGCGGTGGTCGGAGGTAGTGTCTATTAATGGGGGTTCTCCCTTGCGGCGTTCGTGTACGGTACTCATAATCTATGCTGTGTGCTGCGGCACGGGAACAAATCTAAAGCAAAAAGCAGTTAGCAGGTACTTAGTTCTTCACCACTTTGCCGGCATAGTTGCCGTTTACCTTTATGTTGTACAGGCCGGAGGCCAGTCCGTCCATGTCTATAGTGACACGAGTAGCATTGAATTTGCGGGTATAGACCTCAACTCCGTCTTTGTTCACCAATGTTACCACCTCTATCACTTCGCCCCCTGTGCCGGATATGACCAGGCTACCCCCCGTTGCACCCGGCAGTATGCGGAACGGACTGCCGGAGGCAGGTGGTGGCGGGGCAGGGCTGCTACCGGTTTCGCAGCACACAACTGCCTGCACGTCTTTTTTGCCCGATGCGAGGCACAACACGTTGTTGAGGATGAGGCGGTAGCCCGGCGAGTTGCGGTGCAGGTCGAGGTCGGTGGGTGGTTCGCCTACTATGTGCGCGTAGTCTTCGGGGTCGTGGC
This sequence comes from Chitinophagaceae bacterium, assembly GCA_014879545.1. Classification (GTDB taxonomy): domain Bacteria; phylum Bacteroidota; class Bacteroidia; order Chitinophagales; family Chitinophagaceae; genus Nemorincola. The sequence continues at coordinate 2,558 of JACSRV010000145.1, forward strand.
CACCATAGAATGTCCATGTGCCTTCTTTGTGCTTGCCATGTATGTAGCGCGCCTCCATCACGTCTTTGCGGTGACCCAGCAACACCACATCTGGTTTCAGGTACTCTTTGCGGAAGGCTGTTGTCTGTCCCATAAAGCCCTTTATGCGGCGTGTGTGGTTCTGGCACAGCATGGTGGGCACGGCATCGAACTTAGCAGGGAAGGGCAGCAGCGTGAAGTAGTCGGTGCTTTCGGGCTGAAAGCGGAAGTTGGTATTATCTATAGTGGAGTACTCGTACTCGTAGCGGGCGGTAGATACCTGAAAACCTGTGAAGGCGAACGTGTTGCTGTAGTTCAGCTTTGACTGGGCGTTGGGAGCTATGCCGTCGCCATCGTACTGCGAGTCGCAGATGTCGGTATTGGCTGCAGCCAGAGCTATGTCGTAGGTGTCGGTGGCAGAACACATGGCAAAGAGATTGCCGCCTGCGCCCACAAACTCGCGGATCTTGCGCACCACTGCCAATTGCATCTGCGACACCTTTCGGAAGCCGTGGCGGGCGGCCAGTTGCTCGGTGGCACGGCAATCGTTGCGGTACCAGTCGGCATCTTTATACTGTATCCAGAAGCGGCCGTACTGACCGGTAAAATCTTCGTGGTGCAGGTGCAGCCAGTCGTACTTGCTGAGTGCACCTGACAAAACTTCTGAGACATATACTTTATCGAACGGAATGCCCGCGTAGGTGAGTCCCAGCGTCACTGCATCGTCCCAGGGTTTTTTACCCGATGGGGTGTAGACCGCAATGCGTGGCACCTTGCTCAGCGCCACCACATCTCCGTTGAACATCGGGGCTTTGACTTTTCGTGTGATAGATGCATAGCCGGCATCAGACAGTTTTTCGAAAGCAACGCCCCGTTGGCGGCAGGATGCATCGAGGGCTGGGGTGTATTCGACAGAGAAGCTGCCCCCACGATAGTTGAGCAACCACTCGGCAGACGTGCCCGAAGCAATGGCATTATAGATGATGCCATACGCACGCAGGTGGTTGGTCTGCTTCGTGTCCATGGGTATGAACAGGCGGGCGGCATTTGCGGAAGTGGCGCACAATGCCAGTGCAGCCATCAGTGATGTGAGTTTCGTAGTCATAACAAGGGGATGGGACAAAGATATGAAGATTGCAGAGAGCGTCGGAGGCGGGCCCGAAAGCGGGAATTCGATACCTTTACAGTAATACCGTTGTCATGACACTTATCGCTATCGTATTTCCGTGGTTGTCGTTCTTCTTGAGGGGAAGGATCCTTCGTGGCATCATCTGCCTTATTCTGCAATGTACCATATTGGGGTGGATACCCGCAGCTGTGTGGGCGGTCATCAGTTTGCAGAACCATCGTGCGGACAAGCGTACCGATCGCATCATCAGGTCTATGCGTTAGATGCTCCTACCTCCTTCCACCATTCAGGGTGTTGTTCTGTTTCGTTCAGCAGAACTACCTGACCTATACGTGGGTGGATGAGTGGCATTCTTTTGCGACGTGCCTCGGCCACAACCCGCGTGATGGAGTCGTCCCACGCATGCAGCGACAAGGCGAACTTTGCCCAATGCACGGGGAACAGCGTGCGTGCGCCCAGCTCGGTGGCGGCCTGAACCACTTCTTCGGGCATCATGTGTATGTTCTGCCAGCTTTCATTGTACTGGCCATTTTCAAGGATAGCCAGATCGAACGGACCGTGCTGTGCACCTATTTCTTTGAAGTGAGTACCGTAGCCCGAATCGCCGCCGAGGTAAAGCTTGTGCAGCGGGCTTTGTAATACGACGGAAGACCACAGCGTGCCGTTGCGCTTGAAGCCACGACCTGAGAAGTGCCTTGCGGGTGCGAACGTGAGCGCGAATCCGCCGGGCAGGGAAACGACGTCGCCCCAGTTGCCTTCTGTGATGGTGTCTTTGCGGTAACCCCAGCGTTGCAGGTGCGCGCCCACTCCCATAGATGTGATAACCCTGCCAACGCGTGGGCGGAGAGCGCTGACGGTTTTATGATCGAGGTGGTCGTAATGGTCGTGGGTGATGATGAGCACATCTATATCGGGCATGTCTTCGGGACGGTAGATGTCTGAGCCCGGGAACGCGCGTGTAGATGTGCTGACGGGCGATGCGTGGCCTGCCAGAACCGGGTCAATGAGAAAGCGTGTGCCGCTGAGCTGCAGCAGATAGGATGAATGCCCGAACCAGACGATGAGGTCTTTGTCGCGGTCGAGTGTGCGCAGGTCGGTCTTAACAGATGGTATGGGTGCCGGAGGTCTTACGAGCGGGCTCTTACCGAAGAAGAACTTGCGCGACACGCTGAAGAAGTTGGCGCCGTTGGTGAAGGGCGGGGTGTGCATGATGTTCTGAAATGCTCCGTTACTGTAGTTGGGTGCGTTGCGCAATGCCGCAAGGTGTTCGCCCCCGGGTTTGCGGCCGAATTGCGGCAACTGCATGAATGCCCACACAGCAATGATGAAGAGAACGATGAAGACGCCTGCGTAAAGCATAGGGGTAAGTGGGTTGTTTATCAGAATATCTTGCCGGGGTTAAGAATGCCTTTAGCGTCGAAGACGTTTTTGATGCTGCGCATCAGCGCCATCTGTGTTTCGTTGAAAGCAACATCCATGTAGGGGCGTTGCACAAGTCCGATGCCATGCTCGCCTGAAATGGTGCCACCCAATCGCACCACCTCTTTAAAGAGGCGTCGTATGCCAACGGAGAGTTTATTATTCCAGTCTTCGTCGCTCATGCCTGCTTTTACAATATTGACGTGAAGATTGCCATCACCGGCATGACCATAACAAACAGAGTGAAATCCGAACTCGCGCCCCAGGTCTTTTATGATGGTGAGTAGTTCGGGTAGCTCGGCGCGGGGCACTACTGTGTCCTCTTCCTTATACACAGAATTGCTCTTGACGGCTTCGCCCACCTTGCGGCGCAGCGTCCACAGCATTTGTTTTTGTTCGTGACTGTCTGCAAAGAGCACTTCATCGGTGTCGTACTGCTGCACGATGTTGGTGATAGCCTCTGCGTCGGCATATAACTGGTCCATGTTGTTGCCATCCACTTCTATGAGGAGATGTGCGGCAATATCGGGTGGGAGATTGATGCCGGTAGCTTGTACATAGCGCATGGACCATTCAATAGCATCGCGCTCCATAAATTCGAGTGCCGATGGCGTAAAGCCAGCCAGGAATACCGCGTTCACGGCCTCGCATGCCTGTACAGCTGAGCGGAAGGGAACGAGCATCAGCAAGTCGTGTTTCACGGCAGGTATGAGCCTGAGCACGATCTTGGTGATGACACACAGCGTGCCCTCGCTGCCCACTACCAGTTGGGTGAGGTTGTAGCCGGTGGCATTCTTCAGCACATTGGCACCCGTCCATATAATTTCTCCGTTGGGCAACACCACTTCCAGGTTCAGTACATAGTCTTTTACTACGCCATACTTCACAGCACGCGGGCCGCCGCTGTTTTCCGATACGTTGCCGCCAATAAAGCACGAGCCCTTGCTGGCGGGATCGGGCGGGTAGAAAAGTCCCTGAGCCTTTACATGCTCCTGTAGCTCTTGTGTGATGACGCCCGGTTCTGTAGTTACCTGAAAGTTGCGACTGTCTACCTGCAGAATGCGGTTGAAGCGTTTCATGTCCAGCACCACGCCGCCTGTCACCGGCAGGGCACCGCCGCTAAGACCTGTGCCTGCGCCACGTGGCGTGACCGAAATATAGTGGGTATTGCAGTAGCGCATGATGGCAGCTACCTGATCGGTAGTGTCGGGCTGTACCACCACCTCGGGGAGGTAGTGAAGATCTTCGGTATGGTCGGATGCGCAGCGCGACAGTTGTTCTTCATCGGTATGCACATAGCCGTTGCCCGATACTGAAATGAAGAAGCTGATATCTTCCTGGTCGATCTTTTTGAAAGGCATGATGCAAAGGTGCGGAATTATCGGTTTAGGAGGGGCAAAAGGATGCCGTGCGACAAGCTTTATAAAAACCATAACAGAAACCGCCTTTAGTCTGCTATTCTTAGTTTTGCCATGTACCCGCTACTCAGTACTTTTACCGCTACACTATACAGTCATTCTACTTCATCCTTCAGATGATACTTGTTACCGGCGGCAGCGGATTTTTAGGAGGGCACCTGGTGCGCGAACTGTCGCGCAGGGGCGCAACTGTGCGTGCGCTGTACAATACCCGGAAGCCGGCAGGCGAAATGGCCGCACTGCCCGGTGTGGAGTGGATGCAGGCAGATCTGCTGGACGTGTATGATGTGGAGGCTGCCATGAAGGACGTTGATGACGTGTACCATTGTGCGGCCATAGTATCGTTCGACCCAAGGCAGAGAGAAGAGATGCTGCACTTTAATCCGGAGAGCACCGCCAATATTGTGAACCAGGCCGTGGAGCAGGGCATACGCAAGCTGGTTTATGTAAGTTCGGTAGCGGCCCTGGGCCGCAGCGGGCACATGAACAAGGAGACCGACGAAGAGCAGGAGTGGGGAGAGAGCGGATACAATTCGGCTTATGGTATCAGCAAGTATCTGGCGGAGAACGAGGTGTGGCGCGGCGTGGGCGAGGGCCTTTGTGCAGCCATAGTGTGTCCGTCGCTCATCTTAGGTCCCGGCGACTGGTCATCGGGTTCTCCGCAGATAATGACCGTCGTAGATAAGGAGTTTCCGTTTTATACAGGTGGTGTGAATGGCTGGGTGGGTGTTGCCGACGTGGTGAATGCTATGGTGTTGCTGATGGCGAGTGACATAGAAGGGGAGCGTTTTATAGTGAGCGAGGGCAACCATGCCTACCGGGAGATATTCACCATGATGGCGAATGCGCTGGGCAAAAAGCCACCCCGCATACGAGCCACACCTGCAATGACGGGCATCATCTGGCGTGCCAACGCGATCTGGTCGCGGATAACGGGTGCCAATCCGGTCATTACCAGAGAGACAGCATCTACCGCACACAGTATATCTCTGTACAACAATAGTAAATTATTGCAGGTACTTAATGGATTCAGGTACACCCCTATAGAGCAATGTGTTGCCGAAATGGCGGCAGCATTCAAGGTGGCACACAAGGGTTGAGTTTTATAAACCGCCGGTGATATTTTGGTGATTTACAATCGGTTATGACGGTGCTTTTTGCCGGAAAGACCAAAATAAAGGTGGTTTTTTTCGTTATTTCGAAAAACAGTCGTAACGTTGCATATCGGAACTGTCAGTTCCTTCCTTTCTTTCAGAGTTTCTGAAAAAATCCCCGATTATCATTTTTAGTCAAGCAGGTTCAATTAAACAGACCTTTTTTTATTCACATATTAGAATTCCCACGGAAAAATAACACGCATGCCTTACGACATTACGCAGCTCAACGACATGCTCGTTCCTGAGCTAATAGACGTAGCCAATTCACTGAAGATAGCAGACACAGCAGGACTGGAAAAACAAAAGCTCATTTACAAGATACTGGACCAACAGGCATTGACAGCAGCGCCTGTTGCCGATGAGGGTAAGAAGAAGCGTGGCCGCAAACCAAAGGAGGAAACTGCCCCGGCGGCTGAAAAGCCGGCAGCGAAGGCAGCGCCAGCCCCTGCGGCAGCGCCCGTGCCGGCACCTGTAGCAGCAGCACCAGCCCCCGCTGAAGTGAAGGCTGATGCAGAAGCCGATGCAGACCAGACAGGAGACGACAAAAAACGTCGTCAGCGCAAGCCGAAAGAAGAAATGCAGGGTCGTGGTAACCAGGGACAGCAAAAGCAGTGGAACGAACGCCGTAACAACGAGCAGCGGCCACAGCACAACCGCCCCGAGCAGGCACCCGCGCCTCAGGCACCCGCCCCCGCTCCTGCGCCGGCATCACCTGTTGCAGCAGCAGAGCCTGTTGCAGAAAGTACCGGCATCACTATGCCTGAGCAGGACACGCCCGATGTGCAGCCACCACAGCAAACAGTGGAAGGTGCAGAACAGGCAAGGCCTGAACGTCCGCAGCACCAGCAGTTCAACAACCGCCAACGCCGCGAGCAGAATCAGCAACAACAACAAAGTAATTTCAATCTGGAGTTTGAAGGAATAGTGGCCAGCGAAGGCGTTCTGGAAATGATGCCGGACGGCTACGGCTTCCTGCGCAGCAGCGACTACAACTACCTTAGCTCTCCCGATGATATATACGTATCACCATCGCAGGTGAAACTCTTCGGATTGAAGACCGGTGATACCGTGAAGGGCACTGTGCGCCCGCCGAAGGAAGGCGAAAAATATTTCGCGCTGCTGAAGGTGGAAAGCATCAACGGCAAACACCCCGACGAGATCCGCGACCGTGTACCGTTCGACTATCTGACACCGCTGTTCCCGTTCGAGAAACTGAACCTTACTTCTACCAGCAACAACTACAGCACCCGCATCATGGACCTGTTTACCCCTATAGGTAAGGGCCAGCGCGGACTGATCGTGGCACAGCCTAAAACAGGTAAGACCATGTTGCTGAAAGAGGTGGCGAATGCGATCGCGGCCAATCACCCCGAGTGCTACCTGATGATAGTTTTGGTGGACGAACGTCCGGAGGAGGTGACCGATATGCAGCGTAGTGTGCGTGCAGAGGTGATCGCTTCTACGTTTGACGAGCCGGCTGATAAACACGTAAAAGTATCCACCATTGCATTGCAGAAAGCGAAACGCCTTGTAGAGGTGGGTCATGATGTGGTGATACTGCTTGATTCTATCACCCGTCTGGCACGTGCGCACAATACAGTAGCGCCTGCAAGTGGCAAGGTGTTGAGTGGTGGTGTCGAAGCGAACGCGATGCAGAAGCCAAAGCAGTTCTTTGGTGCGGCACGTAAGATAGAGAACGGTGGCTCGCTCACCATTCTGGCAACAGCGCTTATAGATACCGGTTCTAAAATGGACGAGGTGATCTTTGAAGAATTCAAGGGTACCGGCAACATGGAACTGCAGCTGGACAGGAAACTGGCCAACAAGCGTATCTTCCCGGCTATCGATATCACGTCATCATCTACCCGCCGCGACGACCTGCTGCTGGAGAAAGACGTACAGAACAAGATGTGGCTGCTGCGCAACCATATCTCGGACATGAACACCGACGAGGCCATGCACTTCCTGCTGCAGCAGATGCGCGGCACCAAGAGCAACGAAGAGTTCCTGGCAACAATGAACAAATAATTTGTGTAGCCCAATTATAAAAGAGGACAACCCGAAACGGTTGTCCTCTTTTGTTATGTTTTGGCGGCATTGTTTGGCGCGGCCGGGCTGTATGTATCTTTACGCTGAGTTATGACCACAAAAGAACCGGGGAGCAGATTGGCCGAAGTGGCAAAAGTGTTCCTGAAACTGGGTATCACCGGTTTTGGCGGACCTGCTGTGCATATAGCCATGATGGAGGAAGAAGTGGTGCGGAAGCGTGGATGGCTGACCCATGAGCGGTTTCTGGACCTTGTGGGAGCAACCAACCTCATACCCGGCCCCAACTCAACCGAGATGACCATGCACTGCGGCCACGAGCGCGCGGGATGGAAGGGCCTTGTAGTGGCGGGACTTTGTTTCATATTGCCGGCAGTCATCATCACCGCGATCATAGCAGCTGCATACCAGCGATATGGCACGCTGCCGCAGGTGAGACCATTTGTTTACGGCATACAACCCGCCATAATTGCAGTAGTGGTATCGCTGATGCTGTCGCTTGGCAAGAAGGCGCTGAAAACCGTGCAGCTGGGTGTGATAGGAGCTGTGGCAGCCGTGCTGAGTGTTGCCGGAGTAAATGAGTTGTATGTGCTTTTTGGTGGCGGCTTTGCCGGTGTGTTATTGCACAAGATAGGCAGGCGAGATGCAAGGGCATTCTTGCCGCTGGCGTTGCCTGCCGGTGCGCTCACTAATAGTGTGTTCAACTGGAAACTGTTCTGGATATTTCTGAAGGTGGGCGCGGTGCTGTATGGCAGTGGTTATGTATTGTTCGCCTTTCTGGATACTGAGCTGGTGAGTACCGGCCTGCTGTCAAAAAGGGAATTGACCGACGCGATAGCGGTGGGGCAGTTCACACCCGGGCCTGTGTTCTCGTCTGCCACGTTTATAGGGTGGCAGATAGCGGGCCTGCCGGGTGCCGTGGCCGCTACCATCGGTATTTTTCTGCCTTCGTTCCTGTTTGTGGCATTGCTCAATCCGCTGGTGGAAAAATTGCGCAGGTCGCCGGGGGCAGCCGTATTTCTTGATACGGTCAACATAATATCTGTCGCCATGATACTGGCCGTGTGTGTAGATATGGCCCGCGTGTCTGTGACCGACTGGCGCACAGCACTTATAGCAGCGGCGGGCTTTGCAGTATCGCTATGGGCAAAAAAACTGAACAGCGCCTTTGTGGTGCTGGGTGGTGCGGTGCTGGGGTGGGTGCTGTCGTTGGTGTGAGGAGTAAATGTGTGGTAAATGGGACAGTGAATCCGATTCTACTTTTTATGGTTAGATTTGATATGTGCAGTTCAAAGTACATATTCGGTTTCAGGCGACGGTTGCATTTGTGTTTGCGATCGCCTCAAATGTGTTCGGCCAAACAATCGATACTACTTTGGATCTCCCTGCGGTATTGCCAAATTCAGCAATACGTCATCTGGAATTGGCTGATAGTTTTTCCGTGATTGGAGATAGTGTGCGGTCGGCAGAGCATTTCCTGAAAATTGATCCGTTCTTTTTTGTCTCCATCAATTACACCGTTGCAAAAATGAAGTCAGTTACGGTTGAGCGTAATATCCCGGCAACAGCAGCCAAGATGTGTTTGAGAAAGTTTGAAACAGCTTTTAATGCAAAGCGAACGCAGCCATATACTGACTTCAGAAAGATGCTTGAAGAAGACCAACTTGTACGGCGGAAGTTGAGTGCTTGTACAGATAGCCTTTCTTGTGCTATTTTGGAGCGGCAAATGCAAAAGACGGATTCACCACATTTTGAGTATTTATATCAGTACGTAGTCAAAAATGGATGGCCATCGTACGAGAACGGTGCAGCGTTTGCAGAGATAATTGCTATGCACGATTTTCAGCATATGCGGTTTTATCTTCCGTACGTAAGAAAAGACGTCCTGAACGGAGGGAGTAGTCCGCGTTTTTATAATAATCTGAAAAACAGGGCATACCCATCTGACCTTGCAAAGCTTGACAGTTATAGGAATAAGAAGAGATTTGATGTTAGCTGTATTTTGAAAGGCAGTAAGCCATCTGCGACTGTGCAGAATGATATCATAACTGCAGTCGCTTCTTTCAGGCCAATCAAGCATCAGTATTTTGTGTTTGAGTCAGCGAGTGAAGCACGATTCAAAGAATTTATGCATGGTGATAAGAACGGGAATCACGAGATATATTGGATAGCATGGGATTTGTTGGTTTCTATTGACCAAGCCCAAAATGGCAATATACCATACAGCTTTCTGTTCTCGGAAAAACCGGGACCAGACAGGTTAGTATTGTATTTAGTATACTAGTAGTAGATACCTACCCAATTCTACCAAACAGAAGTCTCTTGTGCGACTGGCAAATAAGTAAGATAGGGAAATCGCGATTTGTGTACTTTGAATAAACATACTCTGAGTAATTATTCCCAAATTCTTTATAAAATCTTTATGTCTCAGCCCGTCAGATTTATGTGGCATTTATAAAGGTGCAGGTACCTTTGTGAAGAATTTCACTGAAGGCAAAATGTCGATCGGCACAAATACCGGAAAGAAAAGTTATCAATATCCTGCGGGCATACTGGCGGTTGTTTTAGTAGCCGGTATCAGTTATCCCTTCAGTGAGCTGATAGGGTATCGGGTTGTGGCATTGGTGTTGCTTATCACTGTGTCGCTGGTGGCCATGGTGTTCGATATACTGCCGGTGCTGGTGGCGGCAATGGTCTCGGCACTGGTGTGGGATTTCTTTTTTATTCCTCCCAAGTTCACTTTCCAGGTAGGCACTACAGAGGATCTGTTGATGTTGCTGATGTATCTGGTTATAGCCATGGTGAATGCCGCACTGACGTACAAGATAAGAAGAGCGGAAAAGCAGGCCATTCAGCGCGAGGAAAAAGAGAACACCATCAAGCTTTATAATACCATGCTCAACTCTTTGTCGCACGAGCTACGCACACCTATTGCAACCATCGTTGCGGCTACCGACAATTTGCAGTCGAAAGAGATACACCTGACACAAATGCAGCAACATGAACTGGTTGAAGAGATAGCCAAGGCGTCGTTCAGACTGAACAGGCAGGTGGAGAATCTGCTGAATATGTCGCGGCTGGAGTCGGGTTTCATAAAACCAAAGAAAGACTGGTGCGATGTGGGCGAAGTGATATACATGGCAGTGCAGCAGGTGGGTGAGAATGAGGTATCGCAGAAGATTGTGATCAATGTAGACCCTGAGTTGCCGCTCGTAAAGATCGATAAAGGAATGTTGGAGCAGGTGCTGTTCAACTTGCTTGTGAATGCAACCTTGTACACGCCTGCCGATTGCCGTATAGATGTAATGGCGCAATGCCACGCAGATATATTGGAGATAATAGTTGAGGACGATGGCCCGGGCTTTCCAAAGGGCAAAGAAGAGCTGGCTTTTAGCAAGTTTTACAGGCTGGAAGAAAGGAAAGGAGGTGGAACAGGACTGGGCCTTTCAATTGTAAAGGGATTCATAGAGGCTATGAGTGGCAGCGTGTCACTGGAGTCATCGGCAACGGGTGGCGCACGATTTGTGCTGCTGCTGCCCGCTGAAACGTCTTACCTAAAAAACCTGAAGCATGAATAACGGTATCATTCTGATAATAGACGATGAGCCGCAGATAAGAAAGCTGCTGGAGATAACGCTGGAGAGCAGCGGCTATGCAACAGTAGGTGCAGCTACGGGCAGGGAAGGGATGGCGCTTGCTGCCAACCGGCCACCCGATGCGATTCTGCTGGACCTGGGCCTGCCCGACAAAGACGGTCATGAGCTGCTAGTGGAACTGCGCGAGTGGTACACGGGGCCCGTCATTATACTGTCGGTACGCAACGGGGAGGAAGACATAGTGCATGCGCTTGATGGCGGTGCCAACGACTATCTGGTGAAGCCGTTCAGGACCGGCGAATTGCTGGCACGCATCAGATCGGCAATGCGCGTTGCGCGGGATACTGATGCCGAACCGCAGGTGCATGCAGGCAACATAGACATTGATCTTTCGGCCCGCACTGTGAAACGAGAGGGACAGCTACTGAAGCTTACAGCCACTGAGTATGCACTACTGTCGTTGTTTGTGCGGAACGAAGGCCGGGTGCTGACACATCAGTACCTGCTGAAAGAGGTGTGGGGGCCGGGATACGTTAACCAGTCGCAATACCTGAGGGTATATGTGGCGCAACTGCGAAAGAAAATAGAACAAGATGCCAACAGGCCGGAACACCTGATCACTGAATCGGGTGTGGGCTATCGCTGGATGAACGGCGGATAATCAACACATACATATCGTAATTATGGAGTTAACATCAAATCACCCGAATTTGAACAGGGTTTCTATTGCCTCTCTGCTGGTGGCATTGGGTATCATTTATGGCGATATCGGCACCAGTCCGCTTTATGCGTTGCGCGCAGTTGTTGGCGACAGGCCCCTAACAGAGACCCTTGTATATGGCGGTGTGTCGTGCATCTTCTGGACATTGGTGCTGCAGACAACTGTAAAGTATGTATGGCTCACACTAAAGGCCGATAACCAGGGAGAAGGTGGTATATTTTCGTTGTACGCTCTTGTGCGCCGGTATGGGAAGGGGCTGGCCATAGCGGCAATACTGGGTGCAACTACATTGCTGGCCGATGGCATAATAACGCCGCCTATATCGGTGGCGTCGGCGGTAGAGGGGTTGAATGCTGTGAAGGGCCTTGAGCAGATTATAGTGCCCGGCAATAACCTGACCATAGGCATTGTTGTGGTGATCTTGTCGGGACTGTTTTTCTTTCAGCGATTCGGAACGCAGTTCATAGGTAAGGCTTTCGGGCCGGTAATGGCAGTGTGGTTCGTGATGCTGGCAGTAGTGGGCGCACTGAATATTGCTGCCCATCCGGACGTGATGAAGGCAATCAACCCGGTGTACGGTTATCGTCTCATCATGCAATACCCCAAGGGGTTCTGGTTACTGGGTTCTGTGTTTTTGTGTACAACCGGGGCCGAAGCGTTGTACCACTAGTGTTCGAAACCTTGTTGGTGTAATTTTGGCATGTGACAGTTAATGAAATACTGAAATTAATA
>JACSRV010000029.1 GCA_014879545.1 Chitinophagaceae bacterium
TGATCAGGTGGGTGTAGATGCAGCTATAATATTTTCAGATATACTTGTGATACCCCAGGCAATGGGTATGAAGGTGTTGCTGGAGGAAGGGCGCGGTCCGCTGTTGCCTGATGTTATAAAAAACGCTGCTGACGTTGATAACCTTATTACCGATGATGTTGAAGAACGACTTAACTACGTAATGAAGGCGCTGGAAATGACCAGCAAGGCGCTTGATGGCAGGGTGCCATTGATTGGTTTTGCCGGTGCTCCCTGGACATTACTCTGCTATATGGTAGAAGGCAAGGGGAGCAAGACATTTGACAAAGCAAAACAATTCTGTTTTACTCAGAATGAATTGGCGCACAGACTTTTGCAGAAGATAACTGATGTAACAATAAAGTATCTGAAGGCGCAGGTTAAGGCCGGTGCCAACATGCTTCAGGTGTTTGACAGCTGGAGCGGGATGTTGAGTCCGGCTGATTTTAAGACCTATGCACAACCATATTTGGTACAAATTGCTGATGCGTTGAAGGATGATGTTCCCGTGATCTTATTCCCTAAAGGGAGCTGGTACGCATTAAAGGATCTTTCATATACAAGTGCTTCCGGCCTGGGGCTGGACTGGACGGTTACTCCACAGTTGGCGAGGGAACTTACGGGTGACCGGGTTACCCTTCAGGGCAATTTTGACCCGTCGAAATTATTGGCACCTATTCCTCAGATAAAGAGGGAGGTGAAGGAAATGATCGATGGTTTTGGGGTAAACAGATATATTGCAAATCTTGGCCATGGAATATTGCCCAATATCCCAGTCGATCACGCAAAGGCTTTTGTGGAAGCGGTTAAGGAATATGGTCAGTAATTAATGTTGAATACTGCGATATATGAGTGATGTAAGTTTGAAAGATAGATTTGTGGAATATATCCATGCGCTTCAGGATGAGATATGTGCGGGTCTTGAGCAGATGGACGGCAAGGCTGTTTTTCGTGAAGACAAGTGGGATAGGGCAGAAGGTGGCGGCGGGCGTACACGCGTGATCGCTGATGGAAGTGTTTTTGAGAAGGGCGGTGTAAATATCTCTGCAGTGCATGGGGCTTTGCCGAAGGCGATGCAGGAGGCATTTAAGGTGGGCGAAAGTCATTTTTTCGCCTGTGGGCTTTCTTTGGTCATCCATCCACGCAATCCTTTCGTGCCCACTGTTCATGCAAACTGGCGTTATTTTGAGTTGTACGATAGTGCGGGAAAAAAGATAGACAGCTGGTTTGGTGGCGGTGCCGACCTGACACCCTATTACGTTTTTGAAGAAGACGGACGCCATTTTCATACTACGTTGAAGAACGCTATGGATCCGTTTGGAACTGAATTGTATCCTGCTTACAAAAAGAATTGCGACGAGTATTTCTGCAACAAACATCGAGGAAATGAGATGCGCGGCATTGGAGGCGTATTTTACGATTACCTGAGGCCGGTGAATGAGGACGATAGCGAGCGTTTGTTCGCTTTTCAGCAAGCGAACGGGAACGTTTTTCTTGCCGCTTATTTGCCGATAGTAGAGCGGAGAAAAGATATTAGCTTTGGTGCAGCCGAGACTGAATGGCAGGAGATAAGGAGGGGGCGTTACGTTGAGTTCAATCTGGTGCACGACCGGGGAACATTGTTCGGCCTAAAGACCAACGGGCGAACCGAAAGTATTCTAATGAGCTTGCCCCCCCGTGCACGTTGGATGTATGACCACCATCCCTTGCAGGGTAGCAGAGAGGAGCAAATGCTGCAGTATTATTTCCCCAAAGACTGGATAAATATGTAGCCGCCGACAATTTTTCGCGGCGGGGAATCCAGAAACTATATTTTTGCTGTTATTATATGGCTTCATCACTTAGTAATAAGGTTGTAATTGTTACCGGCGGCTCGTCAGGCATTGGAAAGGCACTTGCGGAAGATGCATTAGGCCGTGGTGCGAAGGTGGCCGTATGCGGCCGGAATCTGGAAAAATTAAAGTCGTCTTTTGCTCAGAACGAACATCTTTTGTGTTTTCAGGCCGATGTGAGCCGCGAAGAAGATTGCAAAGCATTTGTTCAGGCCGTTGCGCAAAAATGGGGTGGCGTGGATGTGCTGATCAACAACGCAGGCATCAGTATGCGGGCCTTGTTTGAAGACGCCGATCTTAAAGTGATACGTGAGTTGATGGACATCAACTTCTGGGGAGCGGTATATTGTTCGAAGTTCGCCTTGCCCTACATAATGAAGAACAAAGGTGTCATTGCTGGTATTTCCTCAATTGCCGGGTACAGGGGGCTTCCCGGACGCACGGGTTATTCTGCTTCGAAATTTGCTATGCAGGGGTTTCTTGAGGCACTTCGTACTGAGATGTTGCATACCGGTGTGCACGTCATGTGGGTTTCGCCCGGGTTCACTTCTTCCAATATCAGAAATGTGGCACGTACAGCCGATGGTACTTCGCAGGCCGAGACCCCTCTTGATGAAGGAAAGCTGATGAGTTCAGAAGAATGCGCTTCTATTGTGCTGGATGGCGTGGAAAACAGGAAACGCACCGTTGTGATGACCGGACAAGGCAAGTTGGCTGTGTGGCTGAATAAACTGCTGCCGTCCTTTGCCGATAAAATGGTCTATAAACATTTCTTGAAGGAGCCCGACTCGCCATTGACCAAATATGAACGATAATTCACTGTTGCTTCACGGTAGGGTTCTTTCAGAATATTTTGCCAACAAGACGGGCTATACACGGTTGTAACGTCAATATTAGGTAACTTTATGTAGCATTATTGTTATGGTATTCAGCAAGGTTCCCTATATACTTCTATCAGTTCTATTCTTTGGTTTCGGAGCTTCAGCGCAGGAGTTCTATCAACATGACACCACAGTAAAGGTTTTTTCAGGTAGTCGAGAGCTCACGCTTGCGTGGTGCGGAGGATTCAATAATCCCCAGTTTTCAGAGGCCGACATCAACCACGATGGTAAAAAGGATCTGGTTGTCTTTGAAAAAGGGCTTGGCGTAATGACGTTGCTCAATATTGGCATTTCAGCCGGTTTGCCGGCATATAAATATGTCCCGCATTACTCGCTTAATTTCCCGGCTGCGTACGATTTCATGTTGTTACGCGACTACAATTGCGACGGTATCCCGGACCTGTTCAACAGGGGAAATGACGGGTTTGAGGTGTATCGTGGCTACTACAATGCAGGAAATGAATTGTGTTTCACCTTTTACCGCAGCCTGTTCTACTTCAACGATGTAACAACTGGTGGGGTGGTAAATGCTTTCGTGAACCCTGGTGATATTCCCGGTATAGAAGATGTGGATGGTGATGGAGACATAGACTTTGTTGCCTTTTATATTACCGGTGGGTACATGTACTACTACCGCAACATGCGGGTAGAGGAAGGGCTGCCCTGCGACAGTATCAGAGTGAAATTGAAAGACAGGTGTTGGGGAAAGGTGTATCAGGGGTTTTACCGCGAACACACATTAGGCTATTCGTGTAATAATTCAGGTTTGTTGAGGCCTGCAGGGTCTGAGGAAAAAGTGACCCACTCGGGTAACTCTATCTGCCTGTTCGATTGGGATATGGATGGGGACATGGATTATCTGGACGGTAATGTATCGTTTGATGAACTTACATTTCTGAAGAACGGGAAAGTAGAGACCGGTTATCCTGTAGACACAATGACGGGTCAAGACTCAACCTGGCAGACAGGAGGTAAGACAGTCTCGCTCCCGGTATGGCCATCGGCCTTTCATCTGGATGTAGACCAGGATGGGAGGAGAGACCTGCTTATCTCACCGAGCGCAGGTAGCGGGGCCGAGAATTTAAAATGTATCTGGTACTATCGAAACAATTCGGGCGCAGGCAGTGCAGACTGGCAGTTTGTCTCCGACTCGTTTTTGGTGGATCGTGCAATTGACGCAGGCACGGCCAGTTATCCGCATTTGTTTGACTACGATAAGGATGGCAAGTTGGATCTGATAGTTGGAAGTGATGGTTACAGGCAAGCGGGTGGTGTGTTGCGCAGCAGGTTGTCGTTGTACAGGAATACTACAATTGCGGGAAATGCTTCGTTCACCCTCGAGACCAATGATCTTGGGAATTTCAGCACCCATAGTTTCCAGGGGGCATCACCTGCCACGGGAGATGTGGATGGTGATGGAATTTCAGATCTGATAGTAGGTCATACCAATGGTACACTGAGCTATTTTAAGAATATGGCAGCCAGTGAAAGTGTGGTGCCCGACTGGCAGTTGACAATGGCCACACTAAAGGACTTGGCCAGCGCTGATATTAACGTGGGGGGCAATGCTGCGCCGTTTATTTATGACATAGACAAAGACGGTAAGAAGGACATTATCATCGGAAACCTTTACGGGTTTATTCAGTACTACCGAAATGAAAGTACTACGCCCGGTGTTATACGGTTGAAGCTGGTGAACACCAAGCTGGGAAAGGCAAAGTCTGATCCGCTGCAGAATTTCGGGAATTACTCGGCGCCGTTCATCGGCAAACTGGACCCTTCGGGAACCGATTATCTGCTTATGGGTAGCAACTCGGGCAATTTGTACCAGTATTCAGGGTTCCAAACGGGAGATACTACAGCCATATATAGTTTGTTGGACGGAAGGTATTCTTACATAGATTCTACGTTGAGTTTGTACAATCATCCGGCAACTACCTTTGGCCGGTATGGCAACAGGAGGTCTACCGTTACCGTTGGCGACATTGATGGAAGTGGCAGTTACTCGCTTATAAAAGGAAATGTACGTGGCGGGCTGGAGTTCTATAAGCGCAAAGTTTATATCGCGCAGGTGCCGCCACTGTACGACGAATGTTTGGTGAATATTTATCCGAATCCTGCCAGTGAGGTTTTAAACGTAGCGTGGCGGGGTGTGTATGAAAAAGACATCAAAGTCAATATCGTGGATGTTGCAGGCAGAATATGCATCACCAAGCAGCTTGATTCTTCGTTGGGAAACTCTTCGATAATGGTGAATTCGTTGCCTTCAGGTTTATATATATGCGAATTGCATGCTGACGGATGCAGATATTACCGGAAATTCACAATAGTGAGGTAGTTTCGGACAATCACATATTAACTAATGGTTATCGATTGTGGCGATATAGCCTGTCTTTTAATGGTTATCTTTGCCTAATTGATCTAGCAATTACAAATGGAAAAAAACTACCGGGCGATATTGCTCACGATACTTACCCTGTCCACCTTCACACTGGTGATCATAGAGTTGACTGGTGTCAGCCGAAATGCCTTGTTCAGAAGGTTTAAGGGTGGAGGCGAAGGTATCTTTTATAGTAAGGATGGAGAGACCTACCGTGGTGAGATCTATCCTGAACAGACATTAACACGCACTCAGCGTGTTGCAGCAATGGCTAAGACCACAATGCAGTTCTATGAAACAAAATATAATTTCGGTAAGCAGCCTGAGGGCAAAGTGCTGAAACACACATTCCGTTTCAAGAACACAGGTTTCCACCCGTTGATGATAGCAAAAACCGATGTGACCTGCGGATGCACTGTCCCTAATTTTCCTGAGGGAACTATTGCGCCCGGAAACGATGGAGATTTGACTGTGGTGTTCAATACGGCAGGTAAGTCGGGCATACAGCAGAAGAATATCATTGTACACTCTAACGCGCTACCGGAAGCGGTTTCAATAGGAATAGAAGCAGATATCAGATAGTATGGAAAGTGTAGGTACGTCTCCGCTGCGCAGGCTGAAGGATTATCTTTCGCTGGTCAAGTTCAGCCACACCATTTTTGCTCTTCCTTTTGCGCTTATCGGGTTCACGTTGGGTACCATTGAACTGAAACTGTCAGGTCAGGCCGACCCGTTTCAATGGCCGTTATTTGTAAAAATGCTCCTTTGTATGGTGTTTGCCCGCAGTGCCGCCATGTCGTTCAACAGGTATCTGGACCGGGCATTTGATGCTAAGAATCCACGGACCGCCCAACGGGAGATTCCTGCCGGTGTGATCAGTCCCGGGAGTGCGCTTGGTTTCACCATCGTCAACTGTGTTTTGTTTGTAGTGACAACCTGGTTCATCAACCCGGCCTGCTTCTGGTTGTCATTTGTAGCTCTTTTTGTCGTACTGTTTTATAGTTATACCAAGAGGTTTACGGCACTGTGTCACCTTGTGCTCGGTGTGGGTCTGAGTTTGTCGCCTATTGGCGCCTATCTTGCAGTTACCGGTAAGTTTGCATTATTGCCTTTGTTCTTTTCGTTCTCTGTTATTACCTGGGTATCGGGGTTCGATATCATATATGCGTTACAGGACGAGGAGTTTGACAGGAGTCAGCAATTGCATTCAATACCTGCTGCTCTTGGCGTTCGTCGTGCACTCAATGTGTCTTCGATTTTGCATGTATTCTCTGCATTATTTGTCATAGGTGCAGGTATTTATGGGCATTTGCATTTTGTTTACTGGTTAGGAGCGGCTTTCTATTGCGCCTTGCTGGTGTACCAGCACCGACTCGTAAAGCCCGAAGATCTGAGTAAAGTAGGTATTGCATTTGCTAATACCAATGGATTGGCCAGCGTTGTTTTTGCTGCCTTCACAATAATAGCGGTGTTGCTTGGCGGCTAAAATCATATATGTCGGCAAGGTCTTTCAGATACAATAAGGACGCTCTATTTGCGTTATTTACTTTATTTTTGTAATCCATGTATCTGATGAAATTCAAGCCTCTTTTCAGGTCAATTTTTATAGCAAGTATTTTCTTTGTTTCAGCTGCTAACGGGCAGGATAAACCTATAGGTAGCTGGCGTTCATTTTTGCCCTACAATAACGCTATCGGTGTTGCTATTGGTGGTAATGTCCTTTATGCAATAAGTGAGCAAGGCTTTTATTCGTTTGATGCCACCGACGGACAGGTAGATGCATACAGCAAGGTGGAAGGTATGCACGATCTCGGAATGCAATGTATCGGTTATGATGATGCAACATCCACTGTGGTGTTGGTGTATGCCAATGGTAATATTGACCTTTTTAAGGACAACACTTTTTATAATGTTCCGGAATTGAAGATCAAGACTGTGGCAGGTGCCAAAACAGTGTTCAGTGTGTACACGCGTAATGGTCTTGCCTACCTAAGTACATCGGTTGGTGTTATTGTGCTTGACCTTACCCGAAAAAGTATCAAGGAAACCTATGAGTTCAGCGTAAATAGTCTGGCAATACCTGTCAGAGGGCTTACTCAACAGGGCGACTCGTTGTTTGCTTTAACCGAATATGGTGTGTACCGCGCGAACGTCAACAGTCCCGAATTACAGAATTTTCAGGCTTGGCAAAGGACCGACACCATTAAAGGATTCAAGTATATTTCGGCGTTACCTGCCGGCATATTCATAGCTAACGACTCTCTGGTGTACAAACTGGAAGGTGGTGGGAGGACGTTGATGTACAGAACATCTGCCGATATCCAACACATGGATAGAGTGGGCGATGACCTTTATGTGGGGACTTACGATAGCAAAGTATTTGAAGGAACACTTGCAATTCTGTCAGGAAGCGGAGTAAAAGATTCAATAAATATGGGTGGCCGCAAGCCAAGGCAGGTGGTGCTGCGTGGTGATGGCTCTGTTTGGATAGCAGACGAGTTCGGGGGACTAATGAAGTATGACGACAAAAAGGAGTTCAATTACTTCACACCTACCGGCCCTACCGACTTCAATAGTTTTGATATCTATGCCCGCAATGGCGATCTGTGGATTGCGCATGGCGGCTTCAATGGCAAGTACCAGCCGCTTGGAAACTTCGCAGGCATCAGCAATTTAAAGGACGATAAATGGAAATACCTTACCAGATATACCTATCATCCGTTTGATACCTTGTCTGATTTCAGTGTGTTTCTGAAAGACGAGCAAAGTGGTGTGATCTATGCCGGGTCAATGACAAATGGCCTGTTCATTCTACATCCCGATGGCAAGTATGAGCTGCTCGCTGACGGTTCCATTTTCGACAAGGTTCCATCTATTGCGCCGCATGAGCGACAGATAGCCGGTATGGCGATGGACAGCAAAAAGAACCTGTGGGTTACAACGTTGTTCTCGACCCATCAACTGTATGTAAAAACGCCCGAGAATGTATGGCATAAGTTCACCGTACCCAACGTACAGTTCGGCGGGCAAGTGGTAATTGACGATTATGATCGGATATGGTTTGTCGGCTACAATGGCGATGGGGTAGTAGTATACAACTATGGATCTAACGAGACTGTAGGCGATAAAAGTGACGATGCATCATACAGGCTTGTTTCCGGAAAAGGATTCGGTAATCTGCCAGCAAACACAGTGAATTGTCTGGCGAAGGACAACAATAACAACATCTGGATAGGTACAACCAATGGTATAGGTATTGTAAGTAATTGCACAGTGCCCTCTACACAAACGCCTCCCTGCGATGCTGATATTCCAATCGTTCAATATGACCAGTATGCAGGTTACCTGTTTGCAGGCAACAATGTGAGGACCATAGCGGTTGATGGTGCCAACAGAAAATGGGTCGGAACCGATGACGGAATATGGTTGTTGTCGCCTGATGCAAGTAAAATTGTTTACCGCTTTACGGTAGATAATAGTCCGTTGCCATCCAATAAAATTCAAAAAATATCAATAGATCCCGTTACCGGTGATGTTTATATAGGTACAGAGCAAGGTTTGGTGAGCTACAGAAGTACGGCCGTTGAGGGAGGTGCCACTAATAGTAATGTGGTTTCTTTTCCTAATCCTGTTCCATCAGGATATCAGGGCACTATCGCGATCAAGGGACTCGTTGCCAATGCCGATGTACGGATCACTGACATCAGTGGCCAATTAGTTTACCGTACCAAGGCACTTGGGGGACAGGCTGTGTGGAACGGACTCGACTACACAGGTCGCAGGCCGCAGAGTGGGGTGTATATGATCTTTGCGTCTGACGCTAACGGCAATGAGACGTATGCCGGCAAGATGGTCTTTCTGAAATAATATGCTGCAAAAAACCAGAGGAATCGTTCTTCGTCCTGTAAAATATGGGGAGACCAGCCTCGTGGTAACAATGTTTACCGAGGTCTATGGTTTGCAGGCCTACATGGTGCAGGGCGTTCGCAGCAGCACAGCAAGCAAGAACAGGGCTGCATACTTCCAGCCCGGAACGATTCTGGAATTGGTTGTGTACATGCAACCCGGAAAGAACATGCAGCGCATAAGAGAGTTTAATGTAGCTCATATTTATCAATCTGTTCATGGAGACATCATAAAGAACAGTATTCTTCTTTTCGCATGTGAGCTCCTATTGCGCCTATTGCCGGAGAATGCTCCCTTGCCTGAATTGTTCAGTTTTGCTAATGAATTTCTGATAGGCCTTGACGAACGGGGCACAAAGAAATGTGCCAACGCTCCTATCTATTTTTTGGTGCAGTGTGCCAGATTGCTCGGTTATGAGTTGAGAGGTGGTTATAGTGTGGAGACGCCATACCTTGACCTGCAGGAAGGCGGTTTTTCTGCCCATCCCCCGACAGTTCCTCCGTTTACCTCGGACGAGGACGCCCGGATGCTGGATGCAGTGCTACATCAGGAAGGTTATGATGAAGCTGCTGAACTGATGATGGGCAGTGAAACGCGCATGCGGCTCATTGACTGGTATATTACTTTTCTGCAACAACACACCCAACATCTGGGTAATGTGAGGTCGCTCGCCGTCCTGCGCGCGATATTGCATTAAAGAATGCCGGTCAGGAAAAGAGCCTTTCGGCCTGTTCAATGCTCCCGGGTTTGCCAACGTCTATGAACAGATCTCCGGTATGATCAAAACCTTTTATGATGTGGTTCTTTGCCTGGTGCAGGTATACATCTATCATTGAGAACTTTCCCGAAAAAGGTATGTTCTTCATAAGGTTGGCGGAAACAACCTGAACACCGCTGAACGAGAATTTTGTTTTTCTTTCATCGGCGCGTGAAATGCGCTCCTCTCCTGTGCCGTTGTTGATCCAGCCGCACAAAGTCATGTCATCGTTAAACAGGAGCTGACGGGATGAGTCTCTCTTCATAATGGCAAGAGTAGCCATACCTCCGCTTTTATGATGGTGGTCTATCATCTTTCCAAGATCGAGACTGGTGAGTATGTCCGCATTCATTACCACAAAGTCAGATTCTCCTTCAAAGAATTTAATCGCTTTCAACAGGCCGCCACCTGTTTCCAACAGTGCCTCCTGCTCGTCAGAAACAGATACAGTGCTGCCAAAGCCATTATTTTCGTTCAGCTTGTCAACAACCAATGAGGCGAAGTGGTGAACGTTGATAATGACATCATTGATCCCATAGCGTTGCAGGTAGTGGATATTGTGTTCCAGTAAAGAACGTCCGTTGACCTCGGCCAAAGCCTTAGGGCTGTGGTCGGTGAATGGTTTGAGGCGAGTACCCAGACCCGCAGCGAAAATCATTGCCTTCATAAACGATACGATGGTTGCAGAGCGCGGCAACTATCGGTAGGCAATATACATCATAACAGCCACCGATGTATTTCGGTTCATTTGAAGTGGGGAGTTGAATTCGTTATATTTGTGTCTCCCGTGCCCGGCGGCACGAAATAAAAGGTAGCATGTCATGAAAAAGATACTGGTTTTGATCCTGTTTTTGGGAACGGCTCTTTCAGGAGAAGCGAAAGTTAAGGGACGACCGAAACCTGTATCTCAGGTGAGCCCGGCATTCAGAAGTCAGTTGTTGGAGATCATCAATGCAACAAGGAAACCGTCAGGATTCGATTCATTGAAACATACGGAACTGAGCACGGCTTTGTGGCATTGCAAGCTGCCGCTGACCGGTTTTATTCCGGTTGTAACTATAGATCCGGTACATCCTACCGGCAGGCTCATCGTATCGGCTGTGTCGTCCGATCGATCGGCAGCGGGACATGTAAAGATGTTGGTGACCAAGGGAATGCCCGGCTTCACAATGCAGGATTCAGACCACGATCTTAACGTAAAATATGACGCTGCTAATGAGGCAAGGCGTGTGGTGTTCACCAAACGAGAGCACCATGTTCAGTCGGTTGTGACGGTTATCTACAATGCCCATCAGCAGGGTTCCATCCGCATACAGATAGAAGCTTGGCAATATCGTTGATGCTCAATTTATAGAGTGACAATGAACTCTGAACCTTCGTTCTCCCGGCTTTTTACCTGAATACTTCCACCAAAAGACTCTACCTGCGCCTTTGTAATATAAAGGCCTACACCACGGCTGTTTTCGTGTGAGTGAAAGGTCTGATTCAGTTTGAATATCTTGTTTCCATACTTTACCAGGTCAATCCCCAAACCATTGTCTTTCACGGATATTTTTATTCGGCCATCTTCCTCATAAGTGCGCAGCAGTATTTCAGGGATCCGTTCTTTGCTGATGTACTTCAATGCATTGCTCAGCAGGTTGTATATGATACTTTCAAGAAAAACTCTGGGGTATCGGATGATAGGCACTGCGAGGTCGAGTTGAACAAATGCCGCCGATTCAAATATCACGCTGTTCAATTGCTCAAGTATCTCCTGAGCAATTGCGTAAACATCGCATTCGTCAAACGGTATGTTCCGGTTCATGCTTACCTGCACTGCTTCCATCAGCGTATTTAGGTTATTTACCAGAGAAGAGCTGCTTTCTTTCAGGTAATTAATGATCTCGTCATTTCCTAATCTCAATCCCGATTCGTCCTGCTTTTCCTGCTTATCATGAAGCATTTCCACGAGCATGGCAATATTGTTAGCTGGTCCTCTAAGGTTATGGGCAATGATGTGGTTCAATTCCTCCAGTTTGTTGATGCGGCTAATATGGTCGGTCTTTACAGCTTCCAGTTCACTGTTCTGCCTGTTCAACTCATCGGTCAGTTTTTTTCTTCTTGTAATATCTATCACCTGAAGAATATAGATCGCCTGACGTTCGTCTTTAGTCGCAACTTTAGAGACCGTATGATGTGTCCAAACAATGCTGTTCTGGCGCGAAATGTATCTTTTTTCTAATGAATAATAGTTAAGAACATTGTTCAGCAAGCGATTCAGTAGTTTCTCGTCGTTGGCATTATCATCAGGATGCCCGATATCCATTACTGTATACTTGAGCAGTTCATCATGATTATAGCCTGTTATCTGACAAAGGGTGTTATTTACCTCAAGAAATTGCCCGTCTGCATTAAGGATAGCCATTCCGATACCCGAATGCAGGAATGCGCTCTGGAAGCTGCTCCGTTGGGTGGGTGTAGTTTCCGGTAGTTTTTCGTTGACCGAACGAGATTTGTCGCCAGTTTTGTTTTTCGTGACCCTGCCATACAACAGCGTCTCTTTTTTTGACGTTGCTTTCCTGTGGTCAATATTGAACGGGACAATTCTGGACATTAGTCTGGATTGGGCAGTAAAGAATGCCTCTGATACAGAGTTGAGGAGCAAATGTAGCCCAATGCTACCGTTATTATTTAATGGTAGAGGTGATTAACATTAGTTTTACTTTGCATTAGCGAAAAGAAACTATTTGGCCGCCAGGTTCGGTGATTTTGGGCGAAAAAAGGGTATGGTAATGAGGCAAATCAAATAAACCAGACCGGCCCCGATTACATTGAGCCAAAGGAAGGACACCCAGCCTGTAAGATAAACACCGATCACCGCTATCTCGGCAATGACTGCCGCCCAAAATGTGATGCGACCGTTGGCGCGTTTCAGGTATAGTGCCACCAGGAATATGCCAAGTATAGTGCCGTAAAAAAGTGAACCGAGAATATTTACAGCCTCTATGAGTGACCCCATTTTCGTTGCGAACATAGCCACCCCTATACAGAACAGCCCCCATGCAAGCGTATGGTTCCGCCCTTTTTGTACCTCTGATTCAGGTGTGTCACCAACATTTCCGGTGCTGAGATCAATGAGAGAAGAGGCGGCCAGTGAGTTGAGAGCGGCAGAAATGGAACCCCACGACGCGAGAATGATCACTGCAAACAAGAGTCCTACGACGCCTGCAGGTAAAGAGTTCTTTACGAAATAGAGAAAGATATAGTTCGTGTCACTTTTGTCAGGAGTGTATTTTTTATCAGAAATATAGTGTGATATACTGTCGCGAAGTTGCTGCTTTCTGTGGTGGGCATCCTCATACCCGGCCAGTGTAGTCGTCAGGGTAGTTTCGTTGCCGGCTTTTCGGGCTGCAATAACCTCTGCAGCCCTGCTACGGGTTTCATTGACCAGATTATTATAGCGATAGATCTCCTGGTTAGCTTTCTCCGGTTCGGTGGTCTGATATTGGCTTAGTGCTTTTGAATTGTAGTAAGGGGCCGCGTGATTAAAAGTGTAGTAAATGAAAACCAGCACCCCGATGAGCAGTATCAGGAACTGCATGGGTATCTTAACAAGGCCATTCAGCAGTAGGCCTGTTTTGCTTTCAGAAGTGTCTTTGGCTGTTATGTAACGGCCTACCTGGCTCTGGTCGGTACCAAAGTAGGATAGTGACAGGAAGAAGCCACCTATAACACCGCTCCATATATTGTATTTATCGTGCCAGTTAAAATCGGTGGTTATCGCATTCAGTTTTCCGCTTTTGCCCGCCAGGTACAGCGCATCGGCAAAACCTATGTTCTCGGGCAAACGGTTTACGACCAAAATTCCGGAAAGTGCCATGGCTCCGAGAATAATGAGGAATTGTAGTTTTTGGGTGTGAGCAACGGCTTTTGCTCCACCTGCCCACGTATAAATGATCAGTAATCCGCCCACCAAAACATTTGTAATGTATATGTTCAGATTGAGCATGGTTGAAAGGATGATGGCCGGAGCGTAAATGCTGATGCCCGTTGACAAACCACGCGAAAGCAGGAAAAGGAATGAAGTGAACAGGCGTGTACGTCTGTCAAATCGCTCTTCTAGGTACTCGTACGCGGTAAAAACATTCAGTCTGCTGAAGACGGGTATGAAAGACCCACAGATCACCACCATCGCTATCGGCAGCCCGAAGTAATTCTGCACAAATCGCATTCCATCCGTGTATGCCAGGCCCGGGGCAGAGAGGAAGGTAATGGCACTTGCCTGAGTGGCCATGACACCCAGCAACACCACATACCACTGCATTTTACGGTCGGCAAGCAGGTAGGAGTGTGCTCCGTTCTGTTCGCGACCCTTGTGCAGGCCATAACCTATCATTGCGGCAAGGGTAAGAAGTAAGACTATCCAATCTACTGTGCTCATAGGTGAGTGCTGAACGAGTGTAATTTACGTTATATGCCTTATCGGTTGTACCTTTGCAACACATGAAAGTGCAGGATGGACAAATAGTCAGGTTGTCGGAATTGCCGGCCGGAACCCGGGCTGTGATCAAAGAACACGATGAAAGCGATTTTCAGCTCACGCTGATGGAAATGGGCTGTGTGCCCGGCGAGCCGGTCTGGGTGGAAATGGTGGCTCCGTTAGGGGATCCCCTCGCAATAAATATTGCAGGATATTACCTGAGCATCAGAAAAAACGACGCCGATAAGATATGGGTCACCTGCGAGGCGAGTAATTAAGAATCCCCTTCTTTAGTAGCTTCAGCGAATTCAACATTCAGTTCCTCGAGATATCCGAGGATATCCTTCTTTCCCAGAAATTTTACTGAGCTGGTCGTGAAACTCCTGGGGATGAATTCCCATTCTTTTTTCATGGCTTCTATGAACATTTTTGCATTGCGGGCAGCATCGCGCTGTGTACTCTTGTCAGCCTTTGTAAATACCTGTCTCTTATACACATCTGACGCTGCCGACGACGGAGAGAGTGTAGATCTCGG
>JACSRV010000056.1 GCA_014879545.1 Chitinophagaceae bacterium
GCCTCGCTTTGTTCCTCGCAAAGACGACCTGCGTTGAAAAAGTTCTTACATCAAAACAACTTTTTACCACACTACAGAAAACGCCATATCATAAAACTTTCTTTTGCCCGTTTTCCTGCACGGTCGTAACTTGAATTGAAGTTGAAAAAAATGGGGCGAAAATACTTATATGATGATTGTTTTTCACTTCTCAGTCTGAGCAAAACTGCGCAGCAGTGAGAAGAGGTGCGCAGGTTTTGCGCAGTTTTGGGAAGCAGTGAGAAGCTGCGCTTCCCACCTTTTTATTGATAATCAATTAGTTATCCCAAAACAGGAGAAAAAGAAAAAATCTGCGCAGGACGCACACCGCACGTAGCAGAACAGGGCGGGCAAGAGAAGGGGTATGGAAGAAATTGCCTCTTAGGGTTGTGGCTCATTGCGGACCTGTAACACCTGTTCAAATTGTGGATAAGTAGCTGCACGCCATTCACAGGCATTAAATATTTTTGTGGTTGGGTGCTTACAGCCTGTTTTCCCACGCATTGGCGCGGACAGGCGGGGTACCTGCTACAGACAAGATGGAAGAACAGGATATGTTTACCGGGCAGGGCTCGGCTATGATAGGCGAAATGTACCAGAACTGGTTTCTGGACTACGCCAGTTATGTGATACTGGAACGTGCGGTGCCGGCCATAGAGGACGGACTGAAACCGGTGCAGCGCCGCATCCTTCACGCCATGAAGGAAATGGACGATGGCCGCTTCAACAAGGTGGCCAACGTCATTGGTCAGAGCATGCAGTACCACCCGCATGGCGATGCCTCCATAGGCGATGCCATTGTGGGGCTGGGCCAGAAAGACCTGCTCATAGAAACACAGGGAAACTGGGGCGATGTGCGCACGGGCGACAGTGCGGCGGCAGCCCGTTATATAGAGGCGCGCCTGTCCAAGTTTGCGCTGGAGGTGGCCTTTAATGCCAAGACCACCAACTGGCAGCTGAGCTACGATGGCCGCAAGAACGAGCCCGTGACGCTGCCCATGAAGTTTCCGCTGCTGCTGGCACAGGGCACCGAGGGTATAGCCGTGGGCCTCAGCACCAAGATATTGCCGCACAACTTCTGCGAGATACTGGATGCCGCCATCAAACACCTGAAGGGTCGTAAGTTCGAATTGTTCCCCGACTTCCTCACGGCCGGCATGATAGACGTGACCAACTACAACGATGGCGCACGCGGCGGCAAGGTGCGGGTGCGTGCCCGCATAGAAGAGGTGGACAAGAAGTCGCTGGTGATAAAGGACGTGCCATACGGCATCACCACTTCTCAGCTGGTAGACAGCATTTTGAAGGCCAACGACTCGGGCAAGATCAAGATAAAGAGCGTTACCGACAACACCGCCAAGGAGGTGGAGCTGACGGTGCAGCTGGCGCCGGGCGTATCTACCAACCAAACGATAGATGCCCTCTACGCCTTCACCGATTGCGAGATCAGCATATCGCCCAATGCCTGCATCATCATAGACGACAAGCCGCACTTTGTGGGCGCGTCCGATCTGCTGAAGCACTCTGTGGCCCACACCAAGGGGCTGCTGCTGCGCGAACTGGAGATAAAGCTGGGTGAACTGAATGAAGACTGGCACTACTCGTCGCTGGAGAAGATATTCATAGAAAAACGCATCTACCGCGACATTGAAGAGCAGACCACCTGGGAGGGTGTCATCAAGGCCATATCAGACGGATTGAAGCCATACATCAAGAAGTTCCGCCGCGAGATAACGCAGGACGACATTGTGAAACTCACCGAGATACGCATCAAACGTATCAGTAAGTATGACTCCTTCAAGGCCGATGAACACATTCGTGGTCTGGAGAACGAGATAGAGGAGGTGAAGAACAATATAGAACACCTCAACGACTATGCCATCCGCTACTACGAACAACTGCTGAAGAAGTATGGCAAGGGTAGGGAGCGCAAGACGGAGATCCGCCTGTTCGAGACCATACAGGCAACCACGGTGGCCATAGCCAATGCCAAACTCTATGTGAACTACAAAGAGGGCTTCATTGGTACGGGCCTCAAAAAAGACGAGTTCGCGTTCGATTGTTCGGACATAGACCACATCATCGCCTTCCGCAAAGACGGCAAGATGATAGTGACCAAGGTGGCCGACAAGACGTTTGTGGGTAAGGACATCATCCACATAGCCGTGTTCCAGAAGAACGACGAGCGCACTACCTACAATATGCTGTACATGGACGGCAAAACGGGCATCACCTATGCCAAGCGTTTTAATGTCACCGGCATCACCCGCGATAAGGAATACGACCTTACCCGCGGCAACGCAGGCAGCAAGGTGCAGTACTTTACCGCCAACCCCAATGGCGAGGCCGAGGTGATCACCATCTCTCTGTCGCCGGGCAGCAAGGCGCGCACCAAGGCGTTCGACTACTACTTTGAAGAGTTGGAGATAAAGGGGCGCAGTGCCATGGGCAACCAGGTGACCAAGTATCCGGTGCGCAGCGTGCGTATGAAGGAAAAAGGAAGATCGACCCTGTCGGCACCGCAGATATGGTATGACGACAGCGTGGGCAGGCTGAACAAGGACGGTCATGGTATGTTGCTGGGCCGTTTCGACGAGACCGACCGCATCATCGTCTTCTATAAAGACGGTACGTATGAGGTTACAGGCTTCGATATCACCAACCGCTACGATGCCGATAATGTGCTGCTCATAGACAAGTTCCACCCCGAAAAGGTGGTGACGGCCGTTTACTTCGATGCGAAGAACAAGCAGTTTAATGTGAAACGCTTCCTTATAGAAAGCCAGACACTGAAGAGCCGCTACACCTTTATAAAGGACGGTGAGGGCAACTATCTGGAAATGGTGACCCTGCAGCAAGAGCCGGTGGTGATAGTGCGCAAGGGCAAGAAAAAGAGCGAACTGACCGAGGAAGTGGTGGCCCTGCACGAAACGGTGGACATAACCGGCTGGCGCACGGTGGGCAGCCACCTTGCCGGCGATGACATGAAAGAGCTGTCGCTGCTGCCCGAGGCCGGCGAAGATTCCAGTCAGCGGGAAGCACCAACGCTATTTTGATGACCGGTTTTTTGCGATAAATTGAGTAATTTCACACGTTCATAGTAACAGCACCCATAAACAAAGAAGCCATAGCTTAGTGCCCTGATAAACAGATGAAAAAAGTAGAATTAGAGATCGTTGCATTGTCACACAGCATCACCCAGACCCACTCTTATGCCGTGGTGCTGGGCGAGGTGAGCGGATTGCGCCGCCTGCCTATTGTAATAGGTGCGTTTGAGGCGCAGGCCATAGCCGTGGCACTGGAGCGTATGCAACCCAGCCGCCCCCTCACCCACGATCTTTTTGCCAATTTCATGGACACATTCGCTATTGATCTGCTGGAGGTGCTTATATACAAGTTGGAAGAAGGGGTGTTCTTTGCCAAGCTGGTGTGCCGCAACAACGAGGATACAGTAGAGATAGACTCGCGCACCAGCGATGCACTGGCTCTTGCCGTGCGTGCCAATTGCAAGATCTATACTTACGAGAACATACTGGAAACTGCGGGTCTGTTTCTGGAGAATGAAGGATCGGATGATGCAGGCGGCGAGTCGGAAACAACCGATGTGCCGGTAGCGGGCAAGGCTACTTCTGCCTCCGATGCCGATATGAAGCGCATGTCGCTGGACGAGCTGAACGACCTGCTGCAAAAGGTGCTGGAGCAGGAAGACTATGTGCGTGCCATCCACATCCGCGACGAGATCAACAGCCGCAAGAAGTAGGTAGCGGCATTCATCATTGCCATACATTATCTATCTTACACAATGAATGCAGCACATAGCTGCTGATCGCTCATGCCGGATTTTCTGAAGAACAGATGGGTATTGCTGCTGGGCTTGATCGTGTTCATCGCGTTCAAGGTGCCGCACCTCTCATATCCTTATTACTGGGATGAGAGTTGGCCCTATGCCACAGCCATCAGGGCTATGGCCAACCATGGCATCAGTCTCATGCCCGATGCGGTGGACGGCGAGTTGTCGCGGGGGCATCCGTTGTTCTTCCATGCGTTGGGTGCGTCGTGGGCAAAGGTGTTTGGTGCGGGGCATGTGTCCATGCATTCCATGGCGCTACTGATATCGGTGCTGTTCCTCATCTGCATCTACGAGGCCGCTTTGAGGATGTTCAATGTGCGGGTGGCTGTGATGGCGTTCCTGCTGGTGGCATCGCAAGAGGTGTTCTTCATGCAGTCGTCCTACGTGCTGTTCGAAATGCTGATAGCATTCCTGTGCTTCATCAGCATGTGGGCGTGGGTGAAGGAGCGCTATGTGTTGGCGGCATTGTTCATGACCATGCTGTTCTATACCAAGGAGAGTGGGCTCATCATGGGCTTTGTACTGGGGCTGGACGCGCTGGCGTCCCTCTTCCGCAAAGACGCTGACAAAGCCACGGCCTTCAAGCGAATAGCAGCAGTGGGTGTGCCCTGCGTGCTGATAGGTGTGTTCTTCCTGTTGCAGAAGCACATACGCGGGTGGTACATCTTCCCGTTCTACTCGGAGATCATAGAGCGCAGCTGGAACACCATCTGGTTCAAGTTGCGCATGAACTGCATGGGCGATGCCTTCTACCGCAACCAGAAGTACTGGTACTACCTGTTGCTTTTGGCACTGGGCGCAGTGGCGGCGGTGAAGGAGCGCAAGTGGCGCTACCTGGCCATTGCAGTGCCGGTTATAATGGTGTTCTATATGGTAGATGATAAACGAGCCGGTCGCATCATGCCGTCCATACCATTTGCGCTGCTGTTTGTGGCAGGGTGGTTCTTCACGATATGGGTGTTCAGCAGTAAGGCACTTTTCGAGAAAGCCTATCAGCGACGGTTCATCGCGTTGGCAGGTTGCTTCATGTTGTGCTTTGTGTGGTTCTCTACCATGAACTACTATACCTACCGCTACTTGCTGGCGGTGATCGTACCGGCCTTCTTCATCATGGCGGTGCTGTTCGATGTGTTTCTACGCTCGGGGTACAGGCAGGCGGTATATGTGTTGTTCCCGGCATTCGCGGTCATCAGTTCCAGCGCATGGTCCATGAATGACCATTTCGGCGATACCGACCGTGGTGCGCTGATGGCGATGGATGTGCAGCAGAATATTGTTGACTATTTGGAGGAGCACAACTGCTACGACAAGCATATATCCGTGACGTCTTATGTTGAGTCGCAGCACCTTGCCGATCCGGGTACGGGTTTCCTGAAGGGGAGCAGGCGTTTCCCGCATGTGCAGTGGGATATTGACGGCAATACGGACTATGTGATCTTCGATAACATAGAGCCTGATTACCGGTACGACCAGATCAGAAATGACACCTCGTTTGTGCGGGTGCACCGTTATGAGCGCGGGCAGATATGGACGGAGCTATATGCCCGTAAACGTTGATCAGTGATTGCTGCGCAGCCAGTGGAACCCCGCGGCACATATCATTGCCGTGCCACCCACTATCCACCACAGGGTATAGTAGCCCAGGTGCTGCGCTATCTGTCCGCCGGTGAAAGGTCCAATTACCTGCGCCACCGACCATGCGGCCGTATACAGACCTGCGTATTGGCCACGGTTGGCAGGAGTGGTGCGGCTGGTCCAGAAGGTGTTCATGAAGGGCATAGAGAGCATCTCGCCGGCTGTGACAATGAGCATAGAGATAACAGCAATCGTCATGCCATCAGCTCCGAGATTCAGCACGAAGAAGGACAGAGCCAGCATGATGATGCCTGCGACTATGAACTTCATGTAGCTGCTGCGTTGCTCCAGTGTGAACACTATAGGCATCTCGAACATAGCGATAAGGATACCGTTCATAGCCATTATGGCGCCTATATCGGTGGGGGAGAGTAGAAGCAGTTGCTTGAGGAACACCGGTTGTGTTGAGAACAGCTGGAAGAAGCACATTGCAAACAACACCGTGAGTAAGACGAACACCATGTATGGTTTGTCGCGGTAGGCTGGTGTGGCATCAGGGTCTTTCTTCGTGACGCTGCGGGGTGGGGTAGCACTGTTGCGCGATGGTGCCAGCACAGCACCCAGCATTACAGCAGCACCAATGTTAGTGAACCCGTCTATCCAGAACAGCAGGTGGTAGTTGTGTGCCGCAATGAAACCCCCGAGTGCGCCACCGGCTGCCCATCCCAGATTGATGGAAAGGCGATTGAGTGAGTAGCAGCGGGTACGATTGTCGTCTGTAGCATAATGGGCGATGGCGGTAGCGTTTGCCGGCCTGAACGCCTCGTTGAGCACAGCCAGCAGAAATGTACATGCGCAAATGGCTACGTAGTCGGTCATTTGCCCCAGCGCTATGAACATGATCCCGCCGCACAGCAGGGCAGTGAGCTGAATGTAATAGAACCCGAAGCGGTCGGTAAGTTTACCGCCCAATATGCCGCCTACTATGGCTCCCAGACCAAAGATGGCCATAACCATACTGGCTTTGGCAATGGTGTAGTGCCGCGACTGAGTGAGGTAGAGAGTCATGAAGGGCACCACCATAGTGCCGCTGCGGTTGATGAGCATCACTACCGACAGCCACCACGTAGCGGGGGACAATCCGCTGTAGGCGTTCTTATAAAGGTTCGTGATGCGATTCATGCCGGCAAAGATAGTTGAATGAGGAGGTGAGGTGCGTAGTTTGACTGTCCTATTGTTTTGTGAAAAAAAAGCCTCCGCGATGAGGCGGAGGCTTTTGACTTGATCTTGAAATGGATTACAATCCCTGACCGTGGCAACTTTTGTATTTCTTGCCGCTTCCGCAAGGGCAAGGATCGTTGCGGCCTATTTTGGGGCCAGCCTGAACAGGAGTACGTTTTACCGGTTCCTGTGGTTCAGGTGCTTCAGTATAGTAGTCGTCTTCGTCGGCGGCATAGGCATGACCAGCGGCTTCTACCTGAGCTTTGTTGTCATACATCTGGCTCATGTCGGTATGATGTACCGGAGCTTCTGCTACCTGTGGTGGCGCATCCTGTATAGGGATACCGGCGCGCATGATGAAGCTGATGATGTTTTTATTGGTCTCCATCATCATTTGTTTGAAGAGGTTGAATGCCTCAAACTTGTAAATGAGGAGCGGATCTTTCTGTTCGTATGACGCCATGCGCACACTCTGACGGAGATCGTCCATAGCGCGCAGGTGGTTTTTCCATGCGTCGTCGATAAGTGCCAGCGTAATGTTCTTCTCTAATGTCTGGAGTATAGGAAGACCTTCCTGAGCAACAGCTTCCTTCAGGTCCACGTGTATCTGCATGCCACGCACACCATCCGTAAATGGTATCACGATATTGTCAACCCTGTCGCCGTTTTCCTCCAGTATCTGCATCAGCGTAGGCATCATGTGCTCGCGCATTGCAGCCGACTTACGGGTGTAGACGTCCTTGACAGCGTGGTATAGTTTCTCGCCTATAACGTTAGCATCGGGCTTGGTAGCGTCTTCAGCAGCTATTTCGAATTCAATAGCAAGGTGCTTAATGACTTCGAGGTTGAATGCTTCTTTGTCGCCTGTGGTAACGAACTGCTCAGCGAGGTCGATACAAACTGCGAAAATCGCGTTGTCCAGATCGATAGAAAGACGGTCGCCGAACAGAGCGTGGTTTCGACGTTTGTATATCACGTCACGTTGTGCGTTCATAACGTCATCGTACTCGAGCAGGTTCTTACGCATGCCGAAGTTGTTCTCTTCTACCTTGCGTTGTGCGCGCTCGATAGATTTTGAGATCATACTGTGCTGCAGCACCTCTCCGTCTTTGTGACCCATTTTGTCCATGAGCGACGCGATGCGTTCTGAACCGAACAGGCGCATCAGATCATCTTCAAGAGATACAAAGAACTGAGAAGAACCCGGATCGCCCTGACGACCGGCACGACCACGCAACTGGCGGTCCACACGGCGGCTTTCGTGGCGTTCTGTACCAATGATGGCAAGACCACCGGCCTGCTTCACACCAGGGCCGAGCTTAATGTCGGTACCACGACCGGCCATGTTGGTGGCAATGGTCACGGCGCCGGCGAGACCCGCTTCTGCAACTATCTGAGCTTCTTTCGCGTGTTGCTTGGCGTTCAGTACGTTGTGTTGTATCTTCTTTTGCTGCAACATACGGCTCAGCAATTCTGAAACCTCTACCGAAGTAGTACCCACCAGCACAGGGCGGCCGGCACCACTCAGTTTTTCTATCTCGTCTATTACTGCCTTATACTTTTCGCGTTTTGTCTTGTACACCAGATCCTGCTGATCTTTACGAACAATAGGCAGATTGGTAGGGATACTTACCACATCGAGTTTGTAGATCTGCCAGAACTCGCCCGCTTCTGTTTCGGCAGTACCGGTCATACCGGCCAGCTTGTGGTACATACGGAAGTAGTTCTGCAAAGTAACGGTAGCGAACGTTTGTGTCGCTGCTTCTACCTGTACATTCTCTTTCGCTTCGATAGCCTGGTGCAGACCATCGCTGTAACGGCGACCATCGAGGATACGACCTGTCTGCTCGTCTACGATCTTCACTTTACCATCCATCACCACATATTCCACGTCTTTATCGAACAGCGTGTAGGCTTTCAGCAATTGCTGCACCGAATGGATACGGTCTGCTTTAATTGCATAGTCTTGAATGAGTGCGTCTTTGCGTTGTGTTTTTTCTTCGGCTGATCCGGCTGTTTTTTCAATTTCAGCGATCTCGCTGCCAATGTCCGGTAGAATGAAGAAGTTTGGATCTTCACCTGCGCCGGTAATGAGCGCGATACCTTTATCTGTCAGGTCAACACTGTTGTTCTTTTCGTCGATAGTGAAGAACAATTCAGCGTCAACTTTCGGCATATTCCTTTGCTGCTCACCAATATAGTAGTGTTCGGCTTTCTGAAGTATCTGTTTGTTCCCCTCTTCGCTCAGGAACTTGATGAGTGCGCTACTCTTTGGAAGACCACGGTATGCGCGGTACAAATGAAGACCACCCGCGTCTTTGTCAGACTTGCCGTCGGCAATCATACGTTTTGCCTCAGTGATGCTTGCGTTGATAACCTTTTTCTGCGCGTCCAGCAGGCGCTCGATGCGTGGCTTCAGTACATGGAACTGCTGCTCCTCTCCGCGCGGGATTGGACCCGATATGATAAGTGGTGTACGGGCATCGTCCACCAATACGCTATCCACCTCATCGACCATTGCATAGTGGTGTTTGCGCTGCACCATTTCTTCAGGATGGTGCACCATGTTGTCGCGCAGGTAGTCAAAGCCGAATTCGTTGTTGGTGCCCCAAGTGATGTCGGCCATGTATGCCTGACGACGCTGAGGTGAGTTTGGTTCATGTTTGTCGATACAGTCGGTAGTGAGTCCCAGCCATTCGAAGAGCGGGCCGTTCCATTCCTGGTCACGACGAGCGAGGTAGTCGTTCACGGTAACGATATGCACACCTTCGCCTGCAAGCGCATTCAGGTAGGCCGGCAGGGTAGAAACCAGTGTTTTACCTTCACCGGTAGCCATCTCTGCGATCTTACCTTCGTGCAGTACCATACCACCTATCAGCTGCACATCGTAGTGCACCATGTTCCAGCTTACGGTAATGCCTGCAGCATCCCATGTGTTCTGATAGATACATTGGTCGCCTTCAATGCGCATATGTTTGCGTGCAGGTGCAAGGGAACGGTCGTGTTCGGTTGCAGTTGCCACCATTTCAGGATTCTCTTTGAAACGACGGGCAGCTTCCTTAATAACGGCAAAAGCTTCGGGCAGAATGCTGTTGAGCACTTCTTCTATCTGCTCGTCGCGTTTTTTTCGCAGCTTGTCCACGTCATTATATATCTCCTCACGCGCATGAATGTCCTCAACATGCAGGGCATCCGCTTCGGCTTTACGTTCGGCTATCTGCTGGTCGATGCCGGAAAGATACTCCTGAATGCGGGCACGGAATTCCTGTGTTTTATTACGGAGTTCATCGTTCGACAGTGCGCCCATTTCAGAGAAGAAACGATTTATCTGTCCCACAATGGGTTGCAATTTCTTTACGTCTTTGTCGGATTTGCTACCGCCAAATAGTTTTGAGAGGAAGGCTATCATTATATAAGTATCAAAATGGTAAAAAACACTTTTCTATGTTTGCTGCCTGCAGCAAACAGTACCTTGAAGCGGGTAACAAAATTCATGCAATTTTTTTGCAACTGTCATGTTGGCGCACAAGGGGTGCCAAAGCTACACTAAACGCATCATTTCAGCAACAGGAACTGACTCTTTGCGGGTGTTGGGTGATAGATGTTGGGTTATATTTTAATGTGTAATCGGCGGGGTGAATTTGTGGGGGTGTGGGCAGTGGGTGTTGTCTTTAGGTACAACATTGCTGATCTCGTCCCGCAGACCATCAATAAGCAGAGCGCAGAACACCTGCCGTGAAGGGGGGGGGATAGGGTAGGTTTTAGTATAATATGGTGTTGTTTTGATTGTTGTTTGGTGGGGCCTAAACGTTGAGAATTAGGCCATTCGGAGGTGTTTTATGACTGGCGGGCAAAAAAAAGTGTTGCAATAATTTGCAGGGCAAGAAAATTTTTATGTATTTTGGGTTCAATTTTGAAAACAAAAGCAAACATGAAAAGAACCTTCGTCTTAGTAGCCACAATATTCGCAGCGATTTCTCTTAGCAGTAAAAGCTTCGCACAGGAAGACCTCGTGCGTATTTTCCGTTGGTATGTTCCACAAGATAAAGACTATGTAACCGTTGTAGATGGTGAATATCAGGACGGTCAGCTTATTAACTGGGGATGGGGCGATAAGACCTTGTTATTCTGGGCTTACCGCAATCCGGGTCCTAACCGCGTTGCTATTTATGGTTGGTACAATCCGGTGGCGCGTGTGCACATCTCTGTTGCAGAAGATGAGTTCAGCGATGACCAGATGCTGAAAATGGGCTACACGCAGAAGCACCTTCAGTTTTATGCGCTTACCCGCCGCGGACCAAACACAATGTGCATCTACCGCTGGAAAGATGTTAAGCGTCGTTCATGGATCACAATTCCTGAAGATTACAGCATGGATACAGATACATATCTGAAAAAAGGCTACCGCAGGAAAACATACCAGTACTTCGGTGTTAGCCGTAACGTAGACGCTCCTGTTTACGATCAGCTGTAAGAAATACACTAATAAAAAAAGAAGCCACCGCATTGCGGTGGCTTCTTTTTTTCGGGTAATGGAAATAGATCTAATTGTCCGGAACCTGCCTGCGGGTAACGATGTAATGCAGCCGAACCATCATGGCCATAAGCTGCGTTTTGCTGTGTGCGTTGCGTTCTATGTAATAGATGGTCTGAGAGATAGTGTCCATCATTTCGCGAATTGTTTCCACAGGGAGGCCTTGTTTTACGAACTTGCGGGCAAAATCGGCTTCGGCATCCTGCAGGGGCAGTGTTTCAACCGGCAGGTAATGAGCGCGAAGCGCATGTCCCATAAGCTGGATAACGTATTGCAGGAAGTTTTTCTGTTGTTCGCGACCGGCCTTGCCCCATTTTTCTGCAATTGCGGCCCGGCCTAGTCCATCGTTGGGGACGAACAGTGTAAGGAACATCTGTCGCACTTCCGGGAATAATTCGTTGTCGGCGTGCTGGCGCAGGCGTAGAGCCTCGGTATAACTTCCCATTGCCAGGTGAGCGACCTGTGCAGCCACCGCGGGCGAAGCACTGGTGCGATCGATCAAAGCCTGTGCAATGTCGGCGGCGGGAATGGGGGCCAATCTTACTTCCTGAGTGCGAGAAAGGATGGTGGGTAAGATCTCTTCCTTGTTTTCGGCAACGAAGATCATTATTGTGTCGGCAGGCGGCTCCTCAATCAACTTGAGGAGGATGTTGCCTTCTTTTCCCAGATATTCGGGTCGCCACATGATCTGTACCTTCTTGCCACCTTCATACGACTTGAGGTATAGTTTTTCAATGATCTCACGACATTCTTCGGCAGGTATGTTGCCCTGTTTGTTCTCGGCGTTTATGAACTGTAGCCAGTCGAACGTGGTGCCGTATGGGGTCTGCTTCACAAATTCGCGGAACTCCTGCAGGTAATAACGGCTCATAGCCTTTGTGTTGGCTTTCGGGGGTAGGGCGGGGAAGCTGAAATGAAGGTCGGCATGTTCCATTCTCTTTACTTTGCTGCATCCTGCACATACCCCGCAAGAGTCGGTCTCAGTTCTGTTTTCGCAAAAAATGTACTGTGCCAGTGCTATTGCCAGTGGCAGGCCGCCGGTACCCTCGGCACCGGTGAAAAGCAGCGCATGCGGCAGTGAATTGCCGCGGAACATGCTGAGTAACCCATTTTTTGCGGCCTGCTGGCCCACTACGTTGCTAAAGTTCACGCTGCTTGTCCCCTGTGTTTTTGACTATTCCATAAGGGAATCACAAATCTAGGCAACCTTGGGGTAGCAACAAAAATGGCGCAGGGGGGCAAGCCAATATTTGTTACTTTTGCAACCATCCGGATGAAGTTTTCAGCACTTATACTGACAGTCATTTGTTTCTCATTGTTGCCACTGGCGGGATGTGGGGTATATAGCTTTTCGGGTGCCGCCATAGAAGGTAAGTCAATAAATATCCATCAGCTGGATAATAAGGCAAGGAACGTTGTGCCAAGCCTGAGTGCGAACCTGACGGAGAAAGTAAGAAGAAGGATATTGTCGCAAACGGGTCTGAAACCGGTTAATAATGATGAAGCCGACTATGACATTACCGGGAAGATAGTGGCCTATGAAGTAACAGTGACGGCGGCCCAGGGAGTGCAGCTGGCCACAAAGAACAGGCTTACTATAGGGGTGGAGATCACATTTGTGAACCGGCTGAACGAGAAAGCCGGATTTACGCAGACGTTCACACGTTTTTCTGACTTTAATGCCTCTCAAATGCTGCAAAGTGTGGAGAGTGCGCTGATAGAAGATATAGGGAATCAGCTGTCGGATGATATTTTTAATAAAGCTTTTGTAAATTGGTAGCCGCAAGTATGGACAATCAGGCTTCGATAAGGCATATATCATTGTTGATGGCGTCACCATCCGTTGTTTCAGACGGTGACGGGGGAAGTATTTCCGAACTACGGCAATCGTATCCTTATTTCGTACCTGCACGTTATGCAGAAGCTGCCCTGAAGTATAAAAATGGTGGTCATTTGTCTGAATTGACGCCAGGTGTGTTGCCTTATTCAGGTAATTGGATGTTGCTGTGCGACTATATTTCGGGTGTTTCGGAATCAATGCCCGATGTTATGGTTGCAGCCAATGAGTTGGAGCCCGCGGTTAATAATGAATCGGTTGCGGACGAGCGTGTGTTGGAAGTAATAGACGAGGTGTTTGTGCCGGTTATGGAGTCGGCGGAGGAGTTGTCAGTAGCGACCGAGGAGCCGAAAGAAATTGTTATCGAAGATGAAGCCAAGGGCGCATCTGCGGGCAATCTGACTGCGGATGCTGTTACCGAAGATCTGGCAGAGGAATTGGAGACGCAACACAAGAGTTTCTGGGTGCAGGATGAAGAAACAGACGAGGAGGAAGCTGATACAGAATTTGAGGAAGAGCCGGTGCTGATCAATGAAAAACCGCTTATCAGTCCGGTTTACACCGATGATTATTTTTTGGCACAAGGTGAGCGGGTTTCTGTAGAAATGCCTGATGAGATAACCAGCCTGATACCTGAAGAATCTGATGAAGATGCTGCGAAGTCGTTGATGGTGATGATGAGTTTCTCTGAGTGGTTATTGCATTTTAAGAGCACCACCGAGAAGCTGAAGGAAGAAAACAAGGATCAAAAGGCCTTGAAAACAATGTGGCAGAAAGAGAAACTTGCAGCGGCCATTGAAGAAGAGAATGAGGAGATACCTGAGAATGTGTTTGAAATGGCCGTTAATTCAATAGCAAAAGAAGATGGTCTGGCCAGTGAGTCGCTGGCGGAAATCTACATTAAACAGGGCAAATACGACAAGGCAATTGAGATGTACAGAAAATTAAGTTTGCGTAATCCTCAAAAAAATGCTTACTTTGCCCGCAAAATAGAAGAAATCTTAAAGGAAAAACAATCATGATATCCCTAATAACAATACTCATTCTGCTGGCTTGTGTAGTTCTTGCCTTCTTTATTCTCATCCAAAATCCAAAGGGTGGCGGATTGCAAGGTTCATTTGGAACGATGAGTTCACAGGTGATGGGCGTGAAACAATCGACTGACGTTATGGAGAAGGGTACATGGACACTGATCAGCGTTATTGGTGGTCTGTGTCTTATATCTGTGATGTTTTTCGCTAAACCAGAGGGTGCTACAAAGGCAAAATCCACTCCGGCACAGTCTGCTCCGGCTAACGGCGCTAAGAAGTAATCAACTCTTATAATCTTTATGTACAGCCTGCTCTGACCGAGCAGGCTTTTTTTGTTGTGTGTCATTTCTCTTTTCTACTTGTCAACAAGTTATTAACATCTTTCTGGATTGATTTTGAAATGTCAAAAGCCTGAAACTCGGCCACAATGCGCTTTGTTACTGGTTTTGGGTGCTTTTCTTATAATTTTAGAATATGGAAAAACTACTTGCGAATACGCATTACAATACCTGTCTCTTATACACATCT
>JACSRV010000028.1 GCA_014879545.1 Chitinophagaceae bacterium
TAATATTGCCTTACCTCTATAGCATTATTCAATTACCTGAAAATCAAATCCAACAAAAGTTCAATGAAGAAGTAAACCTTTTTGCAAGTTCACTTAAAAAATCCAGCGAGCCTGAATATACCAACAAGCTCGATCAATATATTATTGAACGTTATGACAGTCTAGAATTATTCTTTTTTGATCCGAACAATACCTCCAAAGAGAATTTTTATAAACTGGGGCTCACTGAGAAACAAACAGCAACAATTCATAATTACACTTCAAAAGGTGGCAAGTTCAGGGATAAAGATGATTTTCGGAAGATTTATGGAATCAGGGAAAAACAATATCAAATACTCAAACCTTACATTCTCCTTCCTGAGCAAAACAAGATTGATTATAAAAACAAACTGTATGCTGAAAGTCAAAAAACCGGAATTCCTGCAGCATCAGAATTGTTCCGGTTCGATCCGAACACAGCAAGCGATGAAGATTATAAAAAATTGGGACTTTCTGAAATGAATATTAAAACCATACGGAATTATCAGAATAAAGTTGGAAAGTTCAGGACAAAAGAAGATTTTCAGAAAATCTATGGAATCACTGAAGAACAATATAATAATTTGGAACCATATATATTTATAAACCAGGCAAATGACCCAATTATACCAAATCAGATCATTGAACTAAATACTGCTGAAATTGATGAATTGACCAAATTGAAAGGCATTGGCATCTATTCCGCTGAAGCAATAGTAAAATATCGACAGAAACTTGGAGGATTTGCAAACATTAATCAATTGCTCGAAATAAAAACAATAAGCCCTGAAAATTTCGAACTTTTTAAAAATAATATTGTAGTTGATAAAACCAAAATTAAAACCATCAGTTTAAATTTCAGCGAAGCCAATGAATTGGCTGCCCATCCTTATCTCAATTATACCCAGGCCAAGGAAATTATTAAGTTCCGCAGTATAAACGGATCTTACCAGGATAAAAATCAATTGCTTGAAAATAAAATACAATGTGTGGTGGGTAAAGAAAAAGGAATGATACCTTTTGGGAAAGCGCAGCAGCCCACACTTTCAGATTATGCCGATGGTAAAGATACCATTGGTTTTTTGCTTGGCTTATAGGCCATTTTAGGCTATACTTTCTTCGTTTACTTTGGTATTTGCCGTAGTTTTTTCGAGGCGAGAAAGCAGGCGTTTGTGTGTGTTTTTTATGTAACTTTTATCGTTGAAAATACGCGACATCATAATACTGCCTTCTACCTCTGCTACGCTTCTTTCTGCTAATTCATTTGCAATATCTTCAGCATATTTTTCGGCATAAATATGTTTGATGGCATTAAAGAAATCTTGAAAAAATTCGCGAATAATTGGATTGAATTCGGGAATAACCAATGCGCTTTCTACACCCATGTTGCCATACATTTTTCCGGTAGATTCATCAAAGAAAATTTTTTCGGAGGCTTTCAACATATTTTTGAATCGCACATTTGCCGGTAGGTTTTCTTCGTATGCTTTTGCAAAAACTTCTTGTTTAAAATAGTGATGCACATACCGAATTACCTTTTCCATAAGTTCTTCTTTACTTTTAAAATAGTGGTAAAGACTGCCTTTGAGTATGCCGCAAACCTTTGCAATATCGCTCATGCTGGTGCTATGGAAACTACGTTGGCGAAAGAGAATCAACGATTGGATAATAATGTGTTGTTCGTCAACTTTTTGTTTTGGCATGGTATTGTTCGATAAACAAAAATAGGAAAATGGAGCATTT
The DNA here is from genome assembly GCA_014879545.1 of Chitinophagaceae bacterium. Classification (GTDB taxonomy): domain Bacteria; phylum Bacteroidota; class Bacteroidia; order Chitinophagales; family Chitinophagaceae; genus Nemorincola. The sequence goes on from JACSRV010000028.1 coordinate 1,762, forward strand.
ATCAAACGTTCGTTTGGTAAATATGAATAAACACAATGCTATTTTTTTATTTTCGTGGCATGAGTGAAAATCCAGTTGTACTTGAAAAAAAGAACGTGAATGTATTTAATAGCGATGTTGCAGAAAACAAAGGGTATCGCTATACCAACAATGCGCCATTTTCTTCGGTAGTTGCCAATTTACGGCAAACCCAAGAAACCTTAAAGTTAATTGATAGCGATGCTAAAACATTGGTAGATATTGGTTGTGGTGATGGTACTTATACGGAAGAAATTGCAAAGGCACGCCCTGATTTAAAAATTGCAGGATTCGATCCTGCGGCAGTAGCCGTTCAACTTGCAAAAGAAAAAAATCCTGCCCGGGAAGTGAGCAGAAGGGGCGGGGCAGGTTGCCGACACAAAAAAAACCGACCCTCGTTGAAGGTCGGTTGGCAATATGTTGTTGTGTGGTAAGTTTAGTAATTGGTCCAGCGGGTGTAGTTCTGCTGTAGCGAGCGGTACACCGTCACACAGCGGTCTTTCACCACAATCTTGTCGCCCTCGTTCACTTCCACTTCTCCGCAGCCGGTTATAATATAGCAGCCGTTGTTGCTGCCCGGTATGGTGAGCGAGGCCGAGGTGTAGTTCTCAAACTTTACTTGTTTGTACTCTCCGTCTATTTTCACCTTCATTATATAGCCCTTGTGGTCCTGGTTCTCGTATTGCACGGTAACGGCACAGAATGCGGTAGTAGCAAGGATGGAGAAGGCTGCCGAAAGGAAGAATTTCTTCATATAGCGGTTGTTTTTAGAACAGGTCAATGACCAAATGTAGTGAAAAAATGGTAGTACACAAATACCGGGCAAGGGTTTTGGTCATAACCGGGTATGACGGCAGTCATTGCGGCGGGCATAAAATGGGGGCACTTTTGCGGTCACAAATCGAACAGCGAGATGAAGACCATCATAGAGCCATTTAAGATAAAGTCGGTAGAGCCGATCAATTTTAATACCCCCGAAGAGCGCCGGCAGATACTGAAGGACGCCTTTTACAATCTGTTCCTCGTCAAGTCCGACGATGTGCTCATAGACCTGCTTACCGATAGCGGCACCAGCGCCATGAGCAGCGATCAGTGGGCGGGCATTATGCGCGGCGATGAGTCTTATGCGGGCAGTCCCAGCTTCTTCAGGTTTAAAGACGTGATAGAAGACATAACGGGCATGCCGCAGGTGATACCCACGCACCAGGGGCGTGCTGCCGAGAAGATCCTGTTCAGCATTCTGGGCGGCAAGGGCAAGTATTTTGTAAGCAATACGCTGTTTGATACCACCCGTGCCAACATAGAGTTCTCGGGTGCCGAAGGGGTGGACCTGCTGTGTGCCGAGGGCAAGCAGCCATCGGTGCCGGCCCCGTTCAAGGGCAATATGGATGTGGAGGCGCTGAAGCAGTTCATAGCAGCCAAGGGCGCGGCCAACATCCCGTTGTGCATCATCACCGTCACCAACAACTCGGGTGGCGGGCAGCCGGTGAGCATGCAGAACATTAAAGAGGTGCGTGCGGTGTGTACCCAACATGGCATTCCGCTGTTTATAGACGCGTGTCGTTTTGCCGAGAACGCCTACTTCATAAAGCTGAGGGAGGCGGCCTATGCCAACACATCGGTAAAGGCGATAGCGCAGGAGATGTTCTCTTATGCCGACGGCGCCACCATGAGTGCCAAGAAAGACGCGTTTGCCAACATTGGCGGTTTTCTGGCGGTGCGCGATGGCGCACTGGCGCAGGAGTGCCGCAACCTGCTGGTCATCACCGAGGGTTTCCCTACGTATGGCGGGCTGGCCGGCCGCGACCTGGAGGCGATAGCCATAGGGCTGCAGGAGGTGATGGAAGAGTCTTATCTGCAGTACCGCATACGCAGCATAGAGTACCTTACCAACAAGCTCATTGCGGGCCGTGTGCCGGTGATGCAGCCGGCGGGTGGCCATGCGGTGTATCTGGATGCCAAGGCTTTTCTGCCGCACATTCCGCCGCACGAGTTCCCGGGTCAGGCACTGGCCGGTGCGCTCTATGAGGTAGGCGGTGTGCGCGGTGTGGAGATAGGATCGCTGATGTTTGGTAAATATGACGAAAATGGCGCACCTGTGGCCGCAGCGCTCGAATTGGTGCGGCTGGCCATACCGCGTAGGGTATATACGCAGAGCCATATTGACTATGTTTCTGAAGTTGTTATTGAAGTATTTGAAAAGCGTAACGATATTTGCGGTCTGCGAATAGTAGAAGAAGCACCACTTTTGCGCCACTTTACAGCAAAACTGGCACCGGTGAGGTAACTACTGCACGCAGTTAAAGAAGAAGGACATGATGACGATTTTCAGGCAATTCACATTCGATTCGGCCCATTTTCTGCCCTATGTGGCGGAGGACCACAAATGCAGGCAGATGCATGGCCACACCTACCGGCTGACCATTTATATGACCGCCGAACCCGATGAACAACTGGGCTGGGTGATGGACTTTGCCGACGTGAAGAAGGTGATGACGCCCATACTGGATATGGTGGACCACAAGACGCTGAACAATGTGCCCGGGCTGGAGAACCCCACCTGCGAGTTGCTGGCCAAGTGGCTGTGGGACAAGATAAAAAAAGAGATCCCTATCCTCAGCAAGATAGAACTCTACGAAACGCCTAAGTCGGGTGTGGTGTATGAGGGTTAGTGCGTGAGGGTGTGTATATTATGTATTAATATACTGCACTATTATTTGTGATGTCTCCGTGTATTGTGTATTTTTGGGAAAGACCTTACTACAATGAGAAAAATTTCCCAAAATGGATAAATACAGGATATTCATAGTAGAAGACGATATGGTGTATGGGGAGATGCTGCGCTACTTCCTGTCGCTGAATCCTGACTATGAGGTATTCAGGTACACTACCGCAAAAGACTGTCTGGCCAATCTGGGCAACAAACCTGATCTCGTAACACTCGACTACTCGCTGCCCGATGCAAAGGGGGGCGATGTGCTGGAGAAGATAAAGAAGTATGATGCCAATATACCGGTCATCATCATCAGTGGTCAGAAGGACATCACCACGGCCATAGAGCTGCTGAAGAACGGAGCGAGTGACTACTTTATAAAAGACGATAATACCAAGGACCTGCTGCTGAATGCGGTGCGCCGTGTGCGCGAGAACCACTCTCTGCGCAAAGAGGTGGAGCAACTGAAAGAAGAGCTGAGCACCCGCAACGATCCCGGCAAACTGATAAAGGGCAGTAGCCGCGAGATACAGAAGATCTTCGGGTTGATTGAGAAGTCGGGCAAGGCGAATATCAATGTGTCCATCACCGGCGAGTCCGGTACCGGTAAGGAGTTGGTGGCACAGGCCATTCACCACTTTTCCGATAGGAAGAAGAAGCCGTTTGTGGCGGTGAACATGGCTGCTATTCCCAGAGAGCTCATAGAGAGTGAGTTGTTCGGTTATGAAAAGGGGGCATTCACCGGTGCGGTGGCCCGCAAGTTGGGCCGGTTTGAAGAGGCCAATGGCGGCACCCTGTTTCTGGACGAGATAGCCGAGCTGGACCTGAGTGTGCAAAGCAAGTTGCTGCGTGTGCTGCAGGAGCGCGAGGTGGTGCGGGTTGGCGGCAGTGAGCGCATAAAGCTGGATGTGAGGATCATAACCGCTACGCACAAGAACCTTGCAGAGGAAGTGAAGCGTGGCAACTTCAGGGAGGACCTGTACTACAGGTTGACGGGTATGCCCATCGCATTACCACCGCTGAGAGACAGGGGAAACGATGTGTTACTGCTGGCCAAGTTCTTCCTGGACAGTTTCTGCAAGGCGAACAATCTGCCGCAAATGACGATATCGCCCGCGGCTAAAGACAAGTTGCTGTCTTATTCATACCCCGGCAATGTGCGCGAGCTGAAGGGTGTGATGGAATTGGCGGCGGTGATGTGTAGTGGCAAGGAGCTGGAGCCGGATGATATAACATTTCATGCAGCAACGACGGGCAACCAGTTGATGATGGGAGAAAAGACCTTGCATCAGTATAACATAGATATTATCCAGACCTTTCTGAATAAATATGATCACAACATCCTGAAGGTGGCGGAAAAGCTGGATATCGGTAAGTCCACTATTTACAGGATGGTGAAGAAAGCAGAACTGACATTGAAGTAATAAAAGCGAAGCAAAACCAAGCAGGGTAGTACCGCAGAACATGGGATTGAACAAGAAGCTGGCACAGCAGATAAAGCAGTTTTTTCCGGAGGCCGACCTGGACAGGGACGACTTCAGGGACTTTATTGATGCCGTGAACGATACCTATAATGAGCTGCTGCCGGTAGTGAAGGAGAAACGGTTGAGCAAGCGCGAGGCGAAGGAAAGTGAGCAAAGCCAGAAGGTGACAACGGCGATAGCCGACATGAAGGAGGCGATGTTTGTGCTGGGGGGGTATCCGCAGGACGAGATCACGGTTGAGGATGACATAGTGAATCTGGCGGCCCTGCTGAAAAAGCAGGTGTGGGAATCAAAGAGAAAGCAGCGGCTGCAGCAGGAGCTGAATGAAGAGATACTGAACAGTTTGCCGGCCGACATCACTGTACTCGATCGTGACGGGCGATATGTGTATGTGAATCCGAGTGCAGTGCGCGATGTGGCTGTAAGGAAGTGGGTGATAGGCAAGACCGAAGAGGAGTGTACACACGGGCAAAGCCAGACGGCATTGCCGGTGGTGGGTAAGGCCAGACTTGAAGAGGCGCGCCGCACGCGTCAATCGATCACGTGGGAGGATAAGACGGCCGGTGTCGCGGGTGAGGTGCAGTACAAATTGAAAGTGTTGCAGCCGGTGGTCAACGCCAAGGGGCAGCCTTATCTGTTCATTAATTGCGGCATTGACATCACCGAGCGCAAAAAGGCCGATGATCTGATAAAGCAAAGTGAGTTGCGCTACCGAAGCATATTCGATCATAGCCAGGCGCTTATTTGCACGCACGACCTTGATGGAAAGCTGATAGAACTGAATCAGGCTTCGGTGGATACTTTCGGGTATGACTACAAAGACCTGCAGGGTAAGTCGCTGGCGGGTCTTTTGCCGAAGGACAGGCAGTCTGATTTCGAAGATATTTATCTGAAGCAGATAAGAGAGCAGGGAAAAGCGGAGGGTATAATGGTAGCGTTGTCGAAGACAGGTGAGCGTATCTATCTGTTATATCAGAACTTCCTTGTAACAGATGAGGGTGATCAGCCGTATGTGATCGGGTTCTCTCAGGACATAACCGCACGTATCAAGGCGGAGCAGGCACTGAAAGCAAGTGAGGAGAAGTATCGTCGCATCATTGAGAACATGAACCTGGGGCTGCTGCAAGTGTCGCCGGATGAACGTATTGTGTATGCTAACCAGAGTTTCTGCGACATGAGTGGTTACACCATGGAGGAGCTGATAGGCAACTCGACAGCATCGCTTTTTGTGCGCGATGAAAAAGTACAAGCGATCGAAAATGTAAACGAACGGCGCCAATCAGGCAGATCGGATGCATATGAGCTGCAAGTGCTTGATAAATATGGCGCAGAAAAGTGGTGGCTGATCAGCGGTGCGCCGATCTTTGATCCGGAGAACAACTTTGTGGGGTCTATCGGGATCCATCTGGATATTACGTCGCACAAGAAGCTGGAGGCGGACCTGCGAAAGGCGAATGAGGATGCTGCGAGTTCGGCACGGGCTAAGGAGTTGTTCCTCGCCAACATCAGCCATGAGATACGCACACCTATGAATGCCATTATAGGGCTGGGGCGTCTGCTGGCAAGGACCAAGCTGGATCAACAGCAGGAGGCATATCTGGAGATAGTTCGGAACGCGTCTGATAATCTGCTCGTTATCATCAACGACCTACTTGACTTCACCAAAATAGAGGCAGGCAAGGTGGCGTTGGAAGAGATTGGTTTTGTTGTTCAGGATACGGTTGAGAATACCCTGCGGATACTGAGGCACAAGGCTGAGGAGAAGGGGATATCCGTACGTCGGGTGTTTGATAAACAACTTGCCAAGGTCCTTATTGGAGATCCATACAGGCTGGGACAGGTGATCATGAATCTGCTGAGTAATGCCATCAAGTTCACAGAGACCGGGGAGGTACTGGTGGAGTGTACTGTACTGGAAGATACTGATGATTCGCAGTTGGTGCATTTTATGGTTCAGGATACAGGTATCGGTATGAGCGATGAATTTGTGCGACACCTTTTCGATAAGTTCACTCAGGAGAATGAAAGCATAACGAGAAGATACGGAGGTACGGGTCTTGGCATGAGTATCTGTAAGCAACTGGTGGATCTGATGGGTGGCGACCTAAAGGTGTCGAGCCGGAAAGGTGTGGGAACATCGATATCATTCACACTCAATTTCAGGAAGGGTAGTGAGGAGCATTTGCCGAAGCAGCACGCGTTCAATATTGATACGCAGGTGCTGAAGGGCAAATCGATATTGCTGGTAGAGGATAACTCTATGAACCGCGTACTGGCAAATACGATCTTGTCTCAATATGGTGCTGATGTGACAGAAGCGCACGATGGTGCCATGGCGATAGATGTATTGCGCAAAGGTGCGTTTGACCTGATATTGATGGACATCCAGATGCCGGTAATGGACGGCTTGGAAGCGACAAGGTTGATACGAAGTGAGGTAGATAGGGGAATACCCATTATAGCACTGACTGCCTATGCCAATAAACATGAGGAGCAGAAATGTCTGGCAGCGGGTATGAATGACTTTATCTCCAAGCCGTTTGACGAAGATAAAATGGTGCAGCTGGTAGCACAGTGGCTGGGGCGCGAATCGAGGATAAAGGAAAAGGTGACCAAGGCCAAACAGGTGAAAAAGGCATCTGATGCATTATACGATCTGGGAAAGGTGCGGGCATTCAGTGGCGGTGACGAGGACTTTGTTGTAAACCTTGCAGGGCTGTTTGTGGTAGAGTCACTGTCAGGGCTTGAGAAAATGGAGGCTGCCTTTCAGGAGAAAGACTGGGATCAGGTAGCAGCAATGGCGCACAAGATCAAGCCATCAATGCACACATTCGGTGTGACGGTGGTGGTTGCTGAATTGGAGCAGATCGAAGCATTGGCCAAGCAGCGCATGGCTCCCGAGATCATACGTCCGCACGTTGATGCAGCGGTGAAGACCTGCACAGAGGTGTTTGCTGCGATAAAGGCGCAATTGAAATTGCCATAGAGATAAGCATCACCGGCGTATTTTCATATTCGTTCTTGACGGCAATATTATTTTTCTTTGTGCCCTGAATTCAGTTTTTGAGTTGTTGAATATTTATATATGAATAATGAGTTTATTCGTATTATATTTACCTTTAAAGGGAGAAGCAGGGGTCAGGTGAAGAGGTGTTGTTATTAACTGTACGATCAAGATGTTGTTGCCGAAATGAGGTTGTTGCGTCACATACCATTTCTGAAGGCAGTTTTCCTGTATTCATTTACCGCTTTTGGCGGCCCGCAGGGGCACATGGGTATGATGGTGAAGACATTCGTGCAGAAGCGAAAGGATCTTACCGAGGATGAGTTGCTTGAATACAACGCATTTTGCCAGATGCTTCCCGGGCCGTCGTCAACACAGACAGTGATGCTGATAGGAATGAAGAGGGGAGGCATCCCTTTGGCGTTGCTGACGCTGTTATTGTGGGTATTTCCGGCTGCGTTGTTGATGGCTGTGTTTTCGTTTGTAATGTATCATTACCATTTGGGCAAGTTGAGCGAGAACCGGCTGATCTTGTTGCAGCCGATGTCGGTGGGGTTTGTGTTTTATGCAGCCGCCCGCATGATGAAAACAAGTATCAAACACATTGCTACCGCCAGCATCATGGTGGGCAGTCTGTTCGCTACATTGTTTATTAACTCGCCGTGGGTATTCCCGGCATTGTTGGTTCTTTCGGGTACCATCAGCAATTTCAGTAATAAACGTATCCCCACACCGTTGCAGAAACCCAAGAAGATCAATTGGTTGCATCTGTGGGCATTTGCTGCCATTTTCATTATTGCGGGTGTATTGAGTGAATTGGCTAGGACCGAGGCGTGGCAACACGGCAGGATCTTCAATCTGTTCGAGAACTTCTATCGTTTCGGTGCGATAGTGTTTGGCGGCGGGCAAACCCTTATGCCGATGATGTACTACCAGTTTGTGAGCAGGCAGGGTTATCAGGTCCTTACTGCCGGGCAGTTGCTTACCGGTTATGGATTGGTGCAGGCATTACCGGGGCCGGTTTTTTCCATTTGTTCGTTCGTTGGCGGTATGGCAATGAGTCAGTATGGAGGCATGTGGCAGGCAGTGGGTGCGTTGGTGGCTACTATCGCGGTGTTTATGCCCAGTACGTTGTTGTTGTTCTTCCTGTTCCCTATTTATGAAAATCTGAAACATCACGTTATCATTTTCAGGGCGTTAGAGGGTATCAATTCGGCAATTGTCGGTATCATATGGGCGTCAGGTATAATTCTGTTCCGTTATATCGCTTTCGATGCATCGTTGTCGTTTGAGTGGTTCCATCTGGTAGTGGCTGCTATCACTTTCTCGCTTCTGTATTTTTCAAAGATACCCGCTCCGCTGATAGTGCTGGGGTGGTTGCTGCTGAGCATCGCCCTGAAACTGGGTGTGTAAGGATTGCCATTCCAGAGGGGGGATTTTTGACGGCAAAGCTGCGGTCGTTGCGGAAAATTGGTGTTTACTTATTACATTACACGTTCCAAACTAATATTGTTTTCGATGAAGAAACTACTCATCCTTCCCTTGATGGCGTTTGTTGCCTTTGGTGCAACTGCCAAGAACAAGAAGAAAAAGGATAGCGCACCAGCGACGGCAGCCGGAGCGCCTGCTGCAAAGACGGACACCAGCAGCGCCAAAAAAGGCCCGAAGCCATTCAATAAGGTGATCACCGACAAGGCTGTGAGCCGTAAGGGGCTTTTCAACATCCATAAGGTGGATGATAAATGGTATTTCGAAATACCCGATTCTATCATGAACCGGGAAATGATTGTGACAACCCGCTATAGTAAAATAGCCGGTGGTGGTGGCGTGTATGCCGGTGAGATGGAAAGCCGTAAGTCGGTATTGTGGGAAAAGGGACCGAACAATAAAGTGTTTCTGAGGGTTGTAACGACCATAAGTGTGGCTGATTCGGTTACCGACATCTTCAAAGCGGTAAGTAATTCCAATATGAACCCCATTGCTTTTTCATTTGATATCAAGGCATTGGGTAAAGACTCTAACTCTGTGGTGTTGGATGTTACAGACTTCTTCAATGGAGATAATCAGCCTGTGAGCCTGAGTGCGTTCACGAAGCGTAGGTTCAATCTGACGAATCAGGTTTCTGACAGGACGTACATTTCGTCTATCAATACCTACCCTATAAATACAGAGGTAAAGGTCGTGCGTACATTCACATCTACGCCACCGGTTGGTCCATCCGGCGGACCCGGCCAGATGCCAAGCGTGACCTTGCCTGCTGCCATGGCTGCGGGGGCGGTGACGATGGAGATCAACAACTCATTTGTGTTGTTGCCAAAGGTGCCTATGGCCAAGCGTTTGTTTGACCCGAGGGTAGGTTTCTTTGCCGATGACTTTCAGGTGTTCGATGATGCGCAGCAAAAGGTGGAAGACCAGGTGTTTGCGGTTAGGTGGCGCCTTGAGGCTAAGGATGCCGACATGGCGAAATGGAAACGCGGTGAGCTGGTGGAGCCCAAGAAACCGATCGTCTACTACATTGACCCGGCTACACCTAAGAAGTGGAGGAAGTATCTGATACAGGGTATCAATGACTGGCAGGTGGCATTTGAACGTGCAGGATTTAAGAACGCGATAGTCGGAAAGGAATGGGACTATTCTGATTCCACTCTTAACCTTGAGGATGCGCGTTACTCTGTGGTGCGTTACCTTCCGTCGGATGTTCCGAACGCATACGGCCCGAATGTGCACGACCCAAGGAGCGGAGAGATCATAGAAAGCCACATAGGCTGGTACCATAACGTAATGAAGTTGGTGCACGACTGGTATTTTGTGCAGGCTGCAGCAGTTGATGAGCGTGCCAGGAAAATGGTGTTTGATGATGAGCTGATGGGGCAACTTATCCGTTTTGTTTCGTCGCATGAGGTGGGGCATACACTTGGTCTGCGTCATAACATGGGTAGCAGCAGCAGGACCCCTGTAGAAAAATTGAGGGATAAAGCATGGGTTGAGGCTCATGGCCACACCGCATCGATTATGGACTATGCGCGTTTCAACTATGTTGCTCAGCCGGGCGACGCGATAGGGGATGCGGGTATGTTCCCTCGTATAGGTGACTATGACAAGTGGGCAATAGAGTGGGGGTACAAGGCGACATTTGCAAAAGATGAGAAAGACGACCAGAAAATTGTGAACAAATGGATAGTGGACAGCCTTAAAGCTAACCCGAGGTTGTGGTTCGGAACGGAAACGAATCCGTTCGATCCGAGGTCGCAGACAGAAGACCTGGGAGATAACAGCATGAAGGCGAGTGAGTATGGTATCGCCAACCTGAAGCGTATTTTGCCAAGGTTGCCTGAGTGGACGGCAGAAGAAGCTGACAAGTACGAAAATCTTGAGACCATGTATGGCGCGGTAGTGACCCAGTTCAATAGGTATATGGGGCACGTGCTTAAGAATGTGGGTGGTGTTTATGAGACCCCGAAGAGCGTGGAGCAAAAAGGGGAGGATGTTTATGAACCAGCGCCGGTACAATCTCAGAAAGATGCGGTGGCCTTCCTGGGTAAGCAGTTATTCACAACTCCCGAATGGTTGCTGGACAAAAATATCATGAATAAGATCAACAATCCGGTGGCTGCCGACCAGGTGACCAATGTTCAGGTTAACGTGCTCAACAGTCTGCTATCGGTGGGAAGGTTGAACAGGATGGCAGTATCTGCGAACCGATTCGGCGCGGCAAAAGTGTACACGCCTGATGCAATGATGGACGATGTGAAATCGTTGGTGTGGAGTGAGCTGACATCGCATAAACCTATAGACGGTTATCGCAGGAATCTTCAAAAAGCGTACATTGATGCATTGAAGCGTATAGTAAATCCGGATGCTGCAATGATGCAGGCACCGGGAAGCGCGGCGAACATCTGGAATACCGATGGTGTGTCAGTTGCAAGGGCACAATTGCTGGCGTTGAAAAAACAGGTTGATGCGGCTATTCCGGGTACTAGCGATAAGATCAGCAAGTATCATTTGCAGGATGTTTCGGACCGTATAAAGAAGGCGCTGGACCCTAAAGGATAGAGCGAAATATACAGTACAAAAGAATAAGGCGACCCACTCGGTCGCCTTATTCTTTTAGTATAGTGCAAGTAATTACAGTTCGAGTAGTGTTTTCACAGGATCGTGACCGAAGAGCATAAAATCGGGGTTTTCCAACAATTCTTTTACGCGAACGAGGAAACCAACCGACTCACGACCATCAATGATGCGGTGATCGTAGCTGAGTGCGAGGTACATCATAGGGCGTATCTCAACTTTGCCGTTGACAGCCATGGGGCGATCCTGTATCTTATGCATGCCCAGGATAGCAGACTGCGGGATGTTGATTATCGGAGTTGACATCAAGGAGCCGAACACGCCGCCATTGGTGATGGTGAATGTACCGCCAGCCATTTCGTCGGGGGTGAGTTTACTATCCCTTGCTTTTTTAGCAAGTTCCACAACCTTCTTTTCGATGTCGGCCATGCTCATGCTTTCCGCATTGCGGATAACAGGAACAACAAGTCCCTTCGGAGCTGACACTGCGATTGAAATATCGCAATAGTGATGGTAAACCAGTGATTCGCCGTCGATATAGGCATTTACCGCGGGCCATTCCTGGAGGGCGATGCAGCAAGCCTTTGTAAAGAACGACATGAAGCCGAGGTTGACACCGTGAGACTCCTTGAAAGTATCTTTGTATGTTTTACGGATCTCCATGATACGGGTCATGTCTACTTCGTTGAAAGTAGTGAGCATGGCTGTGCTGTTCTTTGCTTCCACCAACCTGCGGGATACAGTTTTGCGGAGGTTGCTCATTTTGTCGCGCTTTTCTTCGCGGGTGAATGCCTCTGCGCCACCTTTGCGGCCCGGGTTTGCTATAGCGTCCAGAACATCCTGCTTCATGATGCGACCCTTAGAACCTGATCCTTTTACGTCGGCAGGTTTTACTTGTTTATCGGCCATGATGGCGTTAGCAACCGGAGTAGCTTTTGTGTCGGCGGGGAGTGCTGCGGCAGGAGCTGCTGCTTTTTCTTCCTTCGCAGGTGCAGGAGCTGCAGCCGGAGTGGGAGCAACTTCAGGAGCACCGGCGGGTTTTGGTGCGGTCTCGTCGATAGAGCATGCAAGGTCTCCGATGTTCAGGGTAGCTCCTTCTTCAGCTTTTATGTGAAGAATACCAGCCTGCTCGGCATTGAGTTCAAAAGTGGCTTTTTCAGATTCCAGCTCGCACAACACTTCGTCCCTGTTCACATAATCGCCTTCTTTCTTCAGCCATTTAACCAAGGTGACCTCACTTATCGATTCACCAACCGGTGGTACTTTTATTTCAGTCATTTTCTATCAGGAGTTGCTTTACGGGGGGCGAATTTACCAAATTAAACTGAATCGGCGGGTACAAAATTGGTTCACTGTCCCGTTCGAGTAGCCTATTGGTGCTGACGCGACTGTCAGCGACTTTTGTATCGGTTACCCAATCTTCTGTTGAATTCGGCAGCACAGGGCTCATAGCCTATATTGTATTTTTTTGATCGGAATTTATACGGGTTCTTTTTGTGCTGTCTCTTATA
>JACSRV010000007.1 GCA_014879545.1 Chitinophagaceae bacterium
CCGACCACGACACTCTCAATCGGCACATCGTTATTCAACGTGATTGTAGTAGCAAAGGTGTGCCGCGCTATGTGGTAGGTAAGCGTCTTTGATATCCTGCACAAGTCGGCTATCTCCTTCAAATACAAATTCATTTTTTGGTTGCTCAGCACCGGGAGAACCTTACCATTGGCAATACACTTGGGATGGTCTTTGTACCTATCAACAATAGCCTGCGCCTGCGGCAGTAGGGGAATGCGCGAAGGCGTATCGGTTTTCTGCCTGTGAGTGAATATCCACTGGTTTCCGTCAACCCCTCTCCCAATGCGTTCCGGGGAGAGGTTGAAGACATCAATAAAGGCAAGCCCGGTATAGCAACTGAACAGGAATATATCGCGTACCTGGGATATGCGATCTACCACAAATTTCTTACCCGCCAGCCTTTCCAGTTCCTGTTCGTTCAGGTACTCACGGACGACCTCCCGTTTTGTCATTTTGAACCCGTAAAACGGGTCCTTGGAAAGCCATCCGTTCTTTAAGCAGATATTGATGATCTTCCTGAGGTTGGCAATGTACTTGATAGCACTGTTATGGCCACACTTCCGTTCGCTTTTCAGCCAAAACTCCATATCGCTCACAAAAGAAAATGAGAGGCTTTTGAGCTCAATATCCTTTGCCCCGTACTTCCATGCAATGAACCGGCAAACGTGATCATGGGTCGTCTTATACCGCTCTATGGTGCCTTCTGCATACTCCGTGTTTACCAATGCCTGCATCTTGTCGTTATGCTCCTTAAACACCCCAAGCAGGGTAAGAGGCTTGTCTTCCTGGCCAGTGAGAATCTTCTCGATCTTACTGACTGTGATGGGCTGGCCGGCCTCGGTCAGCTTAACTCGAGCATTTTGAATGTCTCGCTTTAATGCATCCAAATATGCATTGAGACTGCGGGATTGCTCATTGGTGCCCTTGGCACGCTGCGCCTGTTTGTTCCACCGGGCCTCCTCCCATACCTGCTGGGTATGGATATCGCGGCGTTCTCCGTCCACGGTAATCCGGAGATATACTGGCAATTTCTGCTGTTCTACGCCTGTCCGCTTTTTCAGGTAAAAAAGAATCGCGAAACTCTTGTTAATCATATGGTCTGCTTAATTGGTTACAAAGGTCTTGGTGTAGCCAGTAGCAGACAAGATGTTTAAGAAGTAAACATGTTCATAATCAATCAGTTATGAAGGTTCAGGTGAACATTTTTTATTTTCAGTAAATGTTCACCTAATGTTCACCTGCGTTTTGCGAAAATTCGAACGTTTTGATACAGGGCGGAAAGCAAAAAAGCCCCGAAATCGTAGATTTCAAGGCTTTTCTAATGATTTGATATCATTACCAGCGGAGAGAGCGGGATTCGAACCCGCGATACCCTTTGACAGATATACACACTTTCCAGGCGTGCCTCTTCAACCACTCGAGCATCTCTCCATTCCCCTTTCGGGGGCTGCAAATGTAGTAATTATGACGAAACCATTGAAGCTCGCCGGAAAATTAGCTGAAGTTATTTGTTGACTGATACCATCACACTCACACCCAGCGGAAATCCGGTAGCACCAAACAATCCATTCTCCAGTTTCATCCACACCTTCAACAGGCTGTTCACCGCAGGGTTGAATTTGTCCATGTGATCCTCAGGCTGCTCCTTGGCACTCTTTGACATGTTTCTCATTTTCCTGTATAACCAGGTTGGGAAGAACATGGCAAAATTCCAATAAGATGCCTTATTCACTGTGAACCCTGCTCCTTTTGCTTTGGTTGCCAATTCCTCTCTGGTGTAACGGCGAAAATGATGATTGATGACATCATGTTCGCTCCAAAGCGACATGAACGCAGGAACAAAGATCAGACCCTTTCCTCCTTTTTTCAGTATCCGCTGCCAGTTCTGAAGGGCAACAGTGTCCTTCTCCAGATGTTCCAGACAATCGGATGCTATGATCAGATCGAATTCGTCATCCTTAAAATCGGGGAAATGAGCATCCATCACAAAAACATTATTCAGACCTTTTGCCTTACATTGTTCTATGGCTTCGGCCGAAAAATCAATACCGGTCACATCTGTAAAGCCTTTTGCCTTAAGATCCAGCATGAGCACGCCACCGGAACAACCAATGTCAAGGATACGTGTATTGCGCGGAAGACCGTCGATCATATTCAAGATCGTCAACCTACGTGAGGTATACCACCAATGATCCTGCTCAATAGAGTGGTATTTTTCTTCGTAACCTTTGTCCATATGGCGAAAATACAGTGTTTTTTAATTTTGTTCGGGCTTTGTCTAACCTTTTTGAGGCAATTACCGTCTATTAATAGACAGTTAGTATTCGATAGAATTCTGCCTGTTTCATCAAAGAGATACGACATAAAAGTTGGCAAATACGATATCCGAAAATCCGTTTCGTTGTATTAAAAACTCATTATCAGTAGATTAGTTACTATTTTCGGGATAATACTAACAAACGGACAATACATTGCGCCTATATACGCAGTAGGCAAAATGTCGGTTAAGAAACAACGGTAATTGACGAACCAGTTTTAGTAGATGCAGCTTTTGTTTCGGACTAAACAGAATTAAATCATAGGAGCCTTGGCTAAAGCGGTACATG
>JACSRV010000123.1 GCA_014879545.1 Chitinophagaceae bacterium
GTCACGCAACCCTGCGCCAACTTCTCCAGCCGCTGAAACACGGCGCGACGCAGCCAGCGCTCGCTCCAGTGCGGCTCGTTCGTGGACACTGCCAGAGGGGACGACATCACCGATTCGGGGGACATGACTTAATTCTCCATGGGTTTGTCGGATGCCGGGGGATGGGAGAACACCGGGATGCGTTTCAGGAACAGTCGCAACGCTTCCCAGTGAATGGCGGCGATCACGTTGAGGGTCATGAATGGAAAACGCGCCAGTACTCCGGCCAGGGTGCGGCCATTGAGCGGTCGGCGGCGCAGGCTGAGCGTGGCGTCGAGCATCCGGGACTGGCCTTTGAGGACATCCAGATGCACCGCCAAATGCGGGCCGGGTGGGGTGGAATGCCAGCCGTAGCGCAGATTCATCGGCAGGAACGGCGAAACATGCATGGCTTTCTGAAATTCGGCGCGCTGGTTGCCGCTGTTCTGATTCGCCACGTCCAGCACATAACCGATTTTCTCCCCCCAGGGCGTATTGCTCACTTCGGCAACGAGAAAATCCAGCGCCTCGCCATCGGGTTTAAAACAGTAATAGACGCCAATCGGGTTCATGTAATAGCCGAAATAGCGCAGATGAGTTAGCAGGCGGATCGGTCCCTGGGGACGGCGGCCGGTTTGCTGCTCCGCCAGATCGCGCACATAGGTCTCCAGCGGAATATTGGAATCGCCGAAATGATCTTTTCGACGGAACCAGGCCAGCGCCAGGTGGCGCGCTGACCATAGCCAGCGACCCTTGAACGCCGTATCCAGTTCCGCCAGGTCGAGATAGACCATGAACAGGTTATAGCGGAATTCATGCCGGCGGGGGAAAAAGCGCCGATGCCGGACATGACCTACATAGAGGCAACTGTGCAAATGAATTTTCTCCGGGCGCGAAAAGTTTGTCTAAAAATATTAGACATTATTTGTACATCATTGCAGGTCTTTGTACAAGACCTATTCAACACTTTGCGCGAACGGCGAAGGGGTTCCGAACGATCAGCCGTCCGTCGATGGTTTGACCGTCTTGCAGGTCTTCTGAGTATAGCGTTCCACATTTTGCCAGAAGCGCGGAGGCGACGATCAGCGAATCGTAGAATGAAAACTGATAGCGTTCTGCCACTTGAAGTCCAAGATCATGCGTTTCCAACGTCAGGGAATTCACTTTGCAGACTTCTCGGACGGTTTGCAGAACTTCGCGGATTTCCGGATGCGACAGGCCCAATTGACGCGACGTCACCGCTGCAAACTCGTTGAGAACCTGGACGCTGATGACGCCGCCTTTGGTCAATAGAGCTTCAGCGTGATCCGCTTTCTCAGGGTCCCCGGACAGGAGATAGAGCAGGATGTGGGTATCGAAAAACGCTTCAGCCGCGTTCATGGGCTTCGAGCCGATCAAATTTGAAATCGGGGGGAAGCCGCCCACGATACTTTCTGAGCCGGGCCAGCAACTCGTCAGTCGCAGGCTTTCTCCTGATCTCGAAAGCGCGTTCTCCGGCAACTTCAATCTCAATGTGATCGCCTTCCTGGAGATGCAACGCCTCCACGACCAACGCAGGCAAGCGAACCGCCAAACTATTGCCCCATTTTGCGACTTGCATACCACTTCCTCACGGGTTGGATATACTTTGATAATTGTATATCTATCACTTCAAGATTCAAGGTTGCAATACATACCGGCAACACCAACAAAAACGGCGACCCGCAGGCCGCCGTTTCAACGCTTCAAGAATCTTGGCGATTAGGCCCGCCGATGCCGATACCGGGTAAAGCCCAGACCGGCCAAGCCAAGTCCAAGCAGAGCGAGGGAGGCGGGTTCTGGCACAGATGTAGTGGGTCCGCGTTGTGAAAGGAATACCTCAGAATCAGAGGTAAACGTCGCGTTCGTCGGTAGCAACAGCGAGATTCCGGCGGTGTGCGAGAAATCTGCCGGACCTGCAGCATTCAACATCATCGTGAAAAGCAATGTTGGATCAGATCCGAGAATGTCGATTGTCGCAAAGAATCGCTCCGTTGACTGTTGCTGCCAATCGCCGATGATGTTGGAAGTGAAGAACACCTCCGGCGTCTCGGTCGTATTTGTAGCGTTGCTCCCGGAATTCGTCCTATAGAACGCCGTTCCAGCAACTTGGTCAACAAGATCGGTAGTGTTTAGCCCGCTGACCGCGTTGAAAGAAAAAGAAGCTTGTCCAATATCCTGTCCGGTCGCTCGAGCATAGGCGCCATCCACGTCGAGTTCGAAGGTCACAGTGGCTATTTCATTCAGACCAAGGCCAGGAACCTCCAGGTGCAAGACATCCGAGAAACTGACAAAACCGCTTGAAAGATCGGGCAGCTTCAGTTTGAGTTCTCCCGTGCGCAGGTCGGCGCTGACAAACAAGGGATCTTCCGAAGTCCCTGAGCTTAAAAATGGGTCGGTCCCGGTTGAAGGTGTCCCACCGGAGCAATTTGGCGTACTGTAGGCCAAGTAATTGGTTTGTCCTCCGGTATGACATTGTTCGTTGGTTTGCGCACCAAGAGTTGTGCTGATTAACACCTCGTAAGAGGCCGAAGCCGGCATGATAGACAATAAAATGCTGAGTTTAGTTGCATCACTGGACGTACCCTACATAGCGATGCACATTCAAGGCACACCAGAAACCATGCAATTATCGCCTGCCTATGAAAACGTAGTGGCTGAGGTGCTTCGACAACTGCGCCAAGCCATACAGCGATGCGAACAGGCAGGTATCAACAAAATAATCATCGACCCCGGCTTTGGTTTCGGGAAGACAGTAGCCCACAATTTTGAATTATTGAGCATGCTGGGAACCTTCAAACTTACAGACAGACCGATCCTTGCCGGTCTTTCGAGGAAGTCAATGATATGTAAACCACTGAAAATATCACCCGAAAACGCACTGAACGGCACTACAGCACTCAATATGGCCGCGCTGATGAACGGTGCTGACATACTGCGTGTACATGACGTAAAAGAGGCGGTCGAAACCGTGCAGCTATACAACCTGTTGAATTAGCGTGGCTGTCATGCCCCTGCCTTCTCGGTCCAGATGCCGCACAAATGAACAAGTGTCTCCACTGCTTTTTCCATATCCTGAACGCTAACATATTCCTGACGAGAATGGATACCCATCTCACCTGTGAAGATGTTTGGGCAAGGAAGTCCCATGAATGAAAGACGTGACCCGTCGGTACCGCCCCTTATGCTCATGCGCTGCACTTCTATGCCTGTACGTTTCATTGCCTCTTCGGCATAGTCCATGACATGAGGGCAACCATCGAGGATCTCTTTCATGTTGCGATATTGCTCTTTTACAACGAAATTCATTGTTGAGCCGGGGAATTCGGAGATGGCGAGCTGTGCCAATTCTTTCAAACGCGCTTCGTGTTCAGCAAGCCTGGCGGTATCAAAGTCACGAACAATGAACTGAACGGTGGCTTTCTCCAGACCACCTTCGATAGCGACAGGATGAACGAAACCCTCCATTCCCTCGGTCACTTCCGGGCACCATTGGTCTTTGGGCAACATATCTACAAAGGCAGACGCAACCTTTATGGCATGAACCATTTTACCTTTTGCGTATCCGGGATGGGCGCTAACGCCGTAAAATGTTACGGTTGCCGAATCGGCAGAGAATGTCTCTCCTTCGAGGTGACCACGCTCGCCACCATCAAGTGTGTAACCATAATGAGCACCCAGCTTCTGCATGTCTACAGCAGCTACCCCCCTGCCCACTTCTTCATCCGGTGTAAATAAAATCCTGATCTTTCCGTGCTCCACTTCCGGGTGGGTGATGAGATATGCGGCGAGGTCCATAATGATGGCAACCCCGGCTTTATCGTCGGCGCCGAGCAGTGTTGTACCGGAAGCGGTTATAATGTCGTCACCAATGCGCTGCAGAAGATATGGATGGTCTTTTGCAGACAAAACAAGCGTTGGATCATCGGGATAAGAGATATCGGCACCATCGTTAGCGGCGTGCAACCTCGGCTTCACACCTGTTCCGCTGCAATCGGGCGCAGTATCCACATGAGAACAAAAACACAGTACCGGAACCTCCTTTGTGGTCGTTGCCGGAATAGTTGCGTAAACATAGCCATGCACATCGAGCTCAGCATCCACCAGACCAATTGCATGCAACTCTTCTACCAATATGCGACTAAGGTCTTTCTGCTTTTCAGTAGATGGTTGCGACGGAGATGTAGGATCGCTTTGAGTATCTACCTGTACATATCGCATGAATCTGCCTGCTACTGAATGCTCGTAATTATGAAGTGCCATTGTTCTATTTTTGTCGCCCAAAAGTAAGTATCTTGTAGTTTGTATGGAAGGATTTGTATTGAGCAAGGTGGATATTTCTCAGATCGTGACGGTGAGCTTCACGTTGTTTGCTGTCATCGACATGCTTGGCTCCATTCCTATCATCATCAGTATCAAGAAAAAAGCAGGTGACATTAACGCCATGCAAGCAACTGTGGTTTCCGGCGGACTGATGTTGCTTTTCTTTCTTGTTGGTGAACAAATGCTGCAATTCATGGGGCTCGACATCAGGTCGTTCGCAATTGCCGGATCTATTGTGATATTTATATTGGGACTGGAAATGGTGTTGGGACTGGAATTTTTCAAACCGGAGCAAGACGCCAAAGCGAGCACAGTAGTGCCGATCGCATTTCCGCTTATTGCAGGATCAGGCACCCTTACCACCGTTATGTCATTGAAGGCCGCCTACAATTCTTACAATATCCTGATCGCCATCTTCATCAATCTCATCATTATCTACATCACACTTCGCTCAGTAAACTTACTGGAAAGACTTCTGGGACCGTCTGGGATATTGGTGGTACGTAAATTCTTCGGAGTGATACTGCTTGCAATCGCAGTTAAGATATTCATGTCAAATACCGGGCTGATGAAATAAACTAACGCGGCACCAACAAAAAAGAAATGCCGGTGACCGGCAGTTGAATCAGTTTGTAAACCTCTTGAAGAAAAATAACAGATAAAAGCTGAAGATGCCGTCTATGAGAAATATACTGCTCATATACATATCACGGAGGTAAACGTTCTTTATTGCGAGAAAAAGGATAGTATTCGTAAGTGTCAAACCCATGTATAAAAGAGCCCCCCACTTTTTGAGGTCACATGCGGTGACCCAAGAAATGGTATAACCGGCCATCCACAACAATTGCAGCCATTCTATGCCAAAAGGAAGCCGAGCGCACTGCCCTATGGTCCAAACCAGCCATAACAGGTGAGCAATACCAACGTATGGCATGATCATAGGCGGTTTACGCGCTACATCCGTAACAAAAGTCTTGAGGTCTCTCATAAAACATATCACGGTCGCTTGCCACGTTCTAATGTGAGCAAGCGACCGTGAGAACTGTAATCTAGCCTTTTGAGAAGGCGTTAAGAATGTCGTATTTGGTCAGAATAGAATATTGACCACTATCGTCGCGGGTGAGTACTGCACCGTTGTCTTTATTGATATAGCTTGTCAGCCTCTCTAACGGAGTGTCGCGGCTAACAACAGGAAGCGGCTTGTCCATAACATCAGCTACGAGCATATCCCTCACATCGGCCTGTTCGATAAGCTTTTTGAACAGGCTACCCTGCGAAATACTGCCTGTCATTTCAACACCATGCATCACCGGAACGTGTTCAATGTCGTATTTCTTCATCAGATCCAATGCGTCCATGACCTTTGCATCCTGATCAATAGTGACCAACCTGCGGCGACCCAAACCGTTCATCAGATCACCAACGGTGTCTACCTCAAGGAAGCCGCGGTCCAGCATCCACTCGTCGTTATATACCTTGGCTACATAGCGGCTACCGTGGTCGTGGAATATCACTACAACAACATCGTCTTTTTTCAGCTTATCCTTCATCTGACGAAGTCCGGCAATAACAGAACCGGCAGAGTACCCCACGAAAATCCCTTCTTCACGTGTGATACGGCGTGCCATAACAGCGCCATCCTTATCTGTTACTTTCTCGAAATGGTCTATAGCATTGCGGTCATAATTCTCGGGGAGAAAATCCTCACCAAAACCTTCTGATATGTACGGGTGAACTTCGCCCATATCCAATTCACCGGTATCGAACCATTTTTTAAGTAAGCTACCATAAGTATCTATAGCCCAAACCTGTACGTTTGGATTTTTCTCTTTCAAGAACTTGCCTGTTCCTACGACAGTACCTCCGGTACCCGACGCGACAACAAGGTGTGTTACTTTTCCTTCGGTCTGCTCCCAAATCTCAGGACCGGTCTGTTCGTAATGTGCGAGCCTGTTGGCCAGATTATCGTACTGATTCACGTACCAGCTGTTAGGGATCTCTGTCTGCAAACGGCGTGCCACCTGATAATAGCTGCGTGGATCTTCAGGATCAACATTAGTAGGGCAAACAATTACCTCTGCACCATGAGCTTTCAGGATATCGACCTTTTCTTTGCTCTGCTTGTCGGTTGTTGCAAATATGCATTTATAACCCTTTATAATAGCAGCAAGTGCCAGACCCATTCCTGTGTTACCACTTGTACCTTCAATGATGGTGCCACCTGGTTTGATCTTACCTTCTTTTTCAGCTACCTCCAACATTTTCAACGCCATGCGGTCTTTGATGCTGTTGCCGGGATTGAAAGTCTCCACTTTTGCATACACTGTGCAAGGAAGGTCGGCTACCACGCGGTTCAGTCGAACGAGCGGTGTATTGCCGATTGTCTGTAATATATTATCGTAAACTCTTGCTGGCATCTTGTTATTTTTTATTTCGAATGGCGAAGGTAAGAATTTGGGGCGGGAAAGAAGAAACGACGCTACCCCGATAGCTCTCAAGGCGATTTTACCCAAAAATTAAAAACAATAAGATGACGAAATGTAAGCCCGACCGGCAAGAAGTCATTCGCAAGAATTCCTTTATCTTTGAGTGTCATGCGCAACATAAAAATACTTGAAGTAAGGTCAGAGATAGGAGCCGGCACACGTGGTGCCAGCCTGGGGGTGGACGCGATCAAAATCGCGGCGCTCGACTTTATGAGTAACCTATTTGTAAACTTCCCATCAGAGATCGTTGAAACAGAAAATCGCCTGTTATATGAACCGGTAGCGTCACCGTACGCAAAACGGATACAGGGGATCAACACCATGTACGAGCGCGTATCGAAAGCGGTGCATGACACAGTAAAATCGGGGTTATTTCCACTTGTACTCGCTGGTGATCACAGTACTGCCGGCGCAACCATTGCAGGCCTGAAAATGGCCAAACCCAAGCGCCGTTTAGGAGTAGTTTGGATAGACGCCCATGC
The DNA here is from genome assembly GCA_014879545.1 of Chitinophagaceae bacterium. Lineage (GTDB taxonomy): Bacteria > Bacteroidota > Bacteroidia > Chitinophagales > Chitinophagaceae > Nemorincola. The sequence continues at coordinate 7,328 of JACSRV010000123.1, forward strand.
CGACCTCCATTCTCCGTACACTACCCCATCGGGAAACATGCATGGTATGCCACTTGCAGTGTCTCTTGCTGACGACAATATTGAAAGCCAGATGCACACTCCGGACCCACAAACCGTGGACCTGTGGAACAAATTGAAAAACCTTGGAAAGATAGAACCTAAGATCCTTCCTGAAGATATCGTGTTCATTGCGCTGCGTGACTTTGAAAAAGAAGAGGAAGCCATCATCCGCAAAGGAAACATCAAGGTGATACCGGTAGCGGAAATAAGGAGAAAGGGCGTTGAAAATGTGGTTCGCCAAACGTTTCTGCACTTATCTAACTGCGACGACATCTATGTATCATTTGACGTTGACAGCCTTGACAGTTCCATATCGCGCGGCACGGGAACACCTGTAAGCAATGGGCTGAAGGAAAGGGAGGCAGAAGATCTACTCGCTTCATTCATGCAGCACCACAAGATCTGTTGCTTTGAGGTAGCAGAGGTGAACCCAACACTTGACAAAGAGAATATGATGGCAGAGATAGCGTTTAACATTCTTCAGCGCAGTGTAAACATCCTGTTGCTCAACTAATTACGGCTATTTCTTAAGGAATCTGTTCATTTCGTCTTTCGACTCTTTGAGCGAGAGTTTAGCGATGACGTCACTGAAAAACTCTTTGTCTGCTGTGTTTTTGTAAGCCCATTTTGCAAAATCAACTTTGGTTGATTCAAAAAGGAAACAATCCATCAGCACACAGACCTGAATTGTAGTATAGGTTGCTCCGGCAAGTTCAGATCGGATAAGATTAAACTTCTCTGTGTCGGTTTTTTTGCTAGCTATTTTACTTTTAACCGCCTGCACTTTATCGTCAGTGAGATTACCGGTGGGAACAGGAGAAGCAACAGCTTCGTTTTGCGGCTTATCCATAGGTTTGTCGGAAGTGACAACACTGGTTCTCTCATCCTTTTCCGGTTCCGGGTAACCTTCATTGTAGCGGCTATCCGGCTCAAAGGGCGCATCCCCCTTCACCATGTCACCAAACGGCACCTCGCGTATCCGAGCGCCCCGAATGTTCGGGTCGTATGTCAGATAAGTGACCATTTTATAGTCCGTGTTTACCCAACCGGTATAGATCAGATTGTTGAACGAACGTCCCCACCTATCGTAAACCATTCGGTATATCTTTACTTTATGCCGTCCGGGTGGCAAATCACCCACCGTTACAGACGTTCCGCGCCGATCGAAATACCGGCCATTTACTGACACGTTAAATCGTCCGTTATCAGCCAACCTGATCTTTAATTGCGACTGTGCCTGAACAGAACCAATCAGTAGAACGAAAAAAACGGAAACTAAAACAGGATACTTCATAGACGATGGTGTTTTAAGATTCAAAATTAGACGAGAAGCACCAAATTGCGGGCCAAACATTCCAATATCCCGCGTGAAATTCGACTTTATAAAATATTTAACGAGGCAGCATTAATGCGCAAAGAATCCCTGCAGAAACGCCTGCGTTGAGCGATTCTGCACCACCCTTTCGCGGAATGGTGACAAGATGACTAGCAATATCCGCCACCTCAGTTGAGATTCCCCGCGACTCATTTCCGATCACGAGCACACCCGATGCAGGACGCCCTACCTCGTAAACATCCGTTCCACCCAACACAGCGGCGTAGATGGGTATGTTCAATGACGGCAAAAAATTAACCAGATCGCGGTGATGAATGCGCACCCTTAAATGCCCACCCATAGCACTTTGCACAACCTTGGGGTTGTACACATCAACACAACCGGGCGAGCAAACCAGATCAGAAATCCCGAACCAATCGGCAATTCGGATAATCGTACCCATGTTACCGGGATCCTGAATTCCGTCAAGAGCAATGCACCATGAAATTTTATCGCTAATCGGGGCCGAGTCCGGCAAGACCGCCACAACCAGAACCTCACCGGGAGCCTGCAAGGACGAAACTGTCGCGATCTCAGACTCCGATGCAACAATTAATTCCGCTTCCGGGTGTCGACGGATATCATCGCGGTACTTATTGATCCAATTCTCAGTGGCAACGATTGTTTTCAAATGCCATGCACTCTGCAGCCATTCCAAAGCTATTTTATGCCCCTCCGCAATAAATTGCCGGTACTCATTGCGGAATTTCTGCTGTGTTAATGAGCGAATGTGCTTATTTTGCGCCTTAGAAAGCATGTTGTGCGAATTTAGTCAATTGTTGCGACCCGTATATGGGGAGAAGACCTAATTATAAGAAGACGGGGTGGTATATAGTACCGGCTTTGACGGTATTGGCCATATTTTCTGCCTGCAGGTCTACAAAGCACCTTAAGGAAAATGAGTACTTGCTCTGGAAAAACAAACTCGAACTGCGTACCGACAAGGTAATGCTGAATAAGGGCGAAATAAAAGACAACCTTGAGAGTATTATTGCCCAGAAACCCAACAGTAACTACCTGGACCTGTCGCCTGTGAAAGTGCCCATGAAACTATGGCGATATAACCGCAGGTATAGAAAACTTAGTACTCGCCCAGATTCTCTTTTGCCCAAATCGGTGGAAAGACCGGTATTGCTCGACACGAACACTATCGGAAAATCGGCGCAGAACATGAAAGCCTACCTGTTCAATCAGGGTTATTTTTATGCCAAAGTATCTGATACAATAACCTACAAAAAGAAAAAAGCAGTCGTATCATATAAAGTTGACGCGGGTTCCAACTACATCATTAATAAGATCAACTATAAGGTAGATGACAGCGGAATTAAGTCGGTTATATTAACTCATCAGAAAGGAGCTGCGATCGAAACCGGTAAGGAGTTCACCTATGTGCAACTGGAATCTGAGCGCAGCAGGCTGACCGCTATCATCAACAATCACGGATACCGCAGGTTCACGCTGGAGAACATCACGTTCAAGATAGACACCATGGAGAAATCAATGTTCCGGGTGGCTAGTAGTCCCTTTGAGAATGCGGTGAACTTCATTGCCCAATCCAAGAGCAACAAGAAGAGCACGATAGACATTGATGTTATTGTGAGAAAAGCTGACGACACACTGGCTTACAACATCTTTTACATCAATGCCATCTCTGTTTACCCTGACGCTGCTACGGGATCGGGCAGCAAAAACGATACACCGAAGATCATAAAAAGACTTGGCGGCATCGAATTCAGGTATTATAATGAATATGTACATCCCAAAGTTCTGTATGAACATATTTTCATGAACCCGGGGAACCTTTATTCTAAGGAAAATGAAGACAAGACCAATGCGAAACTCGGGGAACTGGGCATTTTTCAGAACATACGGGTACAACCAAGAGAAAACCGAATAACGAGGGACAGTGTTGAATACAACATCTTTCTCACCAGAGCTCCCAAACACGACTTCACAACGAATTATGAGATATCGAACGGTACAACGTATTTCTTAGGAAACTCGTTGAGTCTGAACTATATGAACAAAAACTTCCTGAAAGGTGCAAACCTACTTTCGATAGGTGCCAATGGAGGTTTGGAGACCAACTATAATGACGCTGCAGCCGGGGACATATTTAAACGCTTCAGTTTACTCACAATGTACTATGGTCTGAATGCCAGCATTGATTTCCCGAAGTTCCTTGCCCCCGTACCCAAGTCGTTATTCTCAAGAAGCAATCTCCCGCACACAATATTCAGTTTGGGTGAGAATGTCATAGATAGGGTCGACTATTTCAAACTCCTGAACACCAGTGCACATTTTTCGTATAACTGGCACGAGACAGATATCAAGACCTGGAGTTTTGCACCGGCGTTCGTGAACGTGATCCGGGTACCCTATATCTCGCCATCTTTCCAAACAATATTGGATTCCAACCAATACCTTAAAAACAGTTACCGAAAAACGTTCATTGAAGGAGAAAGTGTTACATACAAGATCGACAATAACGTTAAGAAACACGGCATTAACTACTCCTACCTAAGACTTTCGTTTGAAGAAGCGGGAGGAATTGTGGGCGCAGTAAATAAGTTTGGTGCCGCGGTTTACGGATTCGACACCATCCCTTATGCACAGTACACAAAGTTTGATTTTGACGGCAGGCATTACCTGACAGTAAAACACTCAGTATTTGCATTCCGGTTCTACGGAGGCGTGGGATTACCATACGGCCTTTCTGAATCTCTGCCCTATATTAAACAGTACTTTGTGGGTGGCCCCTACAGCATGCGAGGGTGGAGAATAAGAACATTGGGGCCGGGTAGCTTCAGAGATACTTTAAATCGATTACCCAACCTGGTAGACAGGACCGGAGACATCAAACTTGAACTGAACTCTGAGTACAGGTTCCCGGTAGCTCCATTGTTTGCAGGTGCGGTAAAATTGAACGGTGCACTTTTTGCCGATGTAGGTAATATGTGGCTTTCGCGCGCTAATAAAGACTATCCCGGAGGTGAATTCGCAATAAATAAACTGGGGCAGGATCTTGCCATGGATCTGGGCATCGGTTCCCGTTTTGATATTGCATCGTTCTTAACTTTCCGGGTCGACGTTGCGGTGCCCGTGAAAAAACCGTCTATAACCGAAAACAGCGGTTGGGTGTTCCGAGACGTGGACTTCAGCAACCCTACCTGGAGGAAGGACAATGTAATATTAAACATTTCTATAGGATACCCATTCTGATCTTTGGCATGATATCCACACCGGGTAAAACGTACCCATTGAATAATATGTTTTTTATCGGCAAACGCATATATTTGCGGACTTTAACAAAATTTAACACACATCGGTAATTATGACTCTTTTCTATTTAGTACCAGCCTTCGGTGTATTGGCACTGCTATACACCTTTGTAAAAAGTGCCTGGGTATCCAAACAGGACGCGGGCAACGAGCGTATGACAGAAATTTCGAAATACATAGCTGAAGGTGCTATGGCATTTCTTAAGGCGGAATACAAGATCCTGACCTATTTCGTGATCATAGCAGGCCTACTCCTTGCTTTCATGGGTTATAGCAACCCTAAATCAAGCCCGGTTATCGCCCTCGCGTTTGTTATTGGAGCAGTGTTCAGCGCACTTGCGGGATACATAGGTATGCGAATAGCTACCAAGGCCAACGTTCGTACAGCAGAAGCAGCCAGGACCAGCCTTTCTAAGGCGCTGAATGTGTCATTTGGAGGAGGTTCGGTTATGGGACTGGGTGTTGCCGGTCTCGCAGTACTGGGTCTGGGCAGTCTGTTCATCATTCTGAAAATGATGTTCGCGCCAGATGCCGCGGTGAATTCTGAGGAAATGGAGCGTACGATTGAGGTGCTTACCGGCTTCTCACTCGGCGCGGAAAGTATTGCACTTTTTGCACGCGTGGGCGGCGGTATTTACACCAAGGCTGCTGACGTTGGTGCTGACCTGGTTGGTAAAGTTGAAGCGGGTATCCCCGAAGATGACCCACGCAATCCGGCGACTATTGCCGACAACGTGGGTGACAACGTAGGTGACGTTGCCGGTATGGGTGCTGACCTTTTCGGTTCCTATGTAGCAACTGTGCTTGCAACGATGGTACTGGGCCGTGAGACAACTTCAGCCGGAGATAATTTCGGTGGAATGGCCCCTATTCTCCTCCCGATGCTGATTGCCGGAGTAGGTATCGTTCTTTCCATCATTGGAACTTTGTTTGTACGCATCTCTGACAGCGTTGGCAACAGCACTGCTGCTGTGCAGAAAGCGCTGAACCTGGGAAACTGGGGATCAATTGTCCTGACAGCGATTGCATGCTACTTCCTTGTAAACAATATCCTTCCTGCCAACATGAATCTGCGTGGTCATGAATTCACAAGCAACGGAGTATTCGGTGCAATTATCGTGGGTCTGATAGTTGGTACATTGATGAGTATGATCACTGAGTACTACACAGCAATGGGCAAACGCCCGGTACTAAGCATCATCAGGCAGTCATCTACCGGTCATGCCACTAACATTATTGGTGGTCTTGCAATAGGTATGGAATCTACAACTCTTCCAATCATCGTTCTGGCAGGTGGCATCTGGGGTTCATACCAGTGCGCAGGTCTGTATGGTGTAGCAATAGCTGCTGCGGGTATGATGGCAACCACTGCCATGCAGTTGGCTATCGATGCCTTCGGACCTATTGCGGACAATGCCGGTGGTATTGCTGAGATGAGCGAATTGCCAAGCGATGTTCGTGAAAAAACCGACATTCTTGATGCAGTAGGTAATACCACGGCGGCAACTGGTAAAGGATTCGCGATAGCATCAGCGGCACTTACTGCACTTGCCCTTTTTGCGGCGTTCGTTGGTGTTGCTAAAATTGATGGTATCGACATTTACAAAGCTGACGTTCTTGCTTGTCTGTTCGTAGGTGGCATGATACCATTTATATTCTCGTCGCTCGCTATCCGCGCTGTGGGCGAGGCGGCAATGAGCATGGTTGAAGAAGTTCGCCGTCAGTTCCGCACAATTCCTGGAATCATGGAAGGTACCGGAAAGCCTGAGTATGACAAATGTGTTGCGATCTCTACAGAGGCTTCTATCCGTAAAATGGTTGCCCCGGGTGCTATCGCTATTCTGTCTCCACTCGTTATCGGATTCCTGATGGGCCCCGAGGCACTTGGAGGTTTCCTTGCGGGCGCAACAGTGAGTGGCGTTCTTATGGGTATGTTCCAGAACAATGCAGGAGGTGCATGGGACAACGCTAAGAAATCATTTGAGAAAGGTGTTGAGATAAACGGCGAGATCTATTACAAAAAGTCTGAACCACACAAAGCTTCTGTAACGGGCGACACTGTTGGTGACCCATTCAAGGATACATCTGGTCCTTCTATGAACATCCTTATAAAACTGATGTCAATTGTCGCATTGGTTATCGCTCCGACAATTGCTAATGTTTCTAAGCCGGCGGCAACACTGAAGGAAACAGCTAAAGAAGTAAAAATCGTCGCAGCAACTAACGCGATCAAATAAATAGTACTGCTCAAAATACGGAGAGCCCGCGAAT
>JACSRV010000098.1 GCA_014879545.1 Chitinophagaceae bacterium
AGATGTGTATAAGAGACAGGTTTAATACCGAAACATCGAAAATACAATCACAATACCGCTCACGAAGGATCTCACACATATTGCGTAGCATTGTAAGCGGAGTTGAAGATCGAGAACCAAGTTTTGATGACTTAGCAAATTTGATACACTCTTACTTTAAAGAGGCTGAAGGCAAACGTCAATCACGACCTCGGACACTATTAGTCTCCGCGCTGAGGAATGTTTTCACGGAAGGATTGCTACCGCGCAATTTCGAACTGTTTGAGTTTGATGACCCAATAGTGTCTTCAAAAAAAAATAATCTATCGAAACCATTTTCTATCCAAAACACAGTTTATATTGACACACCGATGTCAATAGGTCTAAATCAAACAGATGTCCAACATTGGGATGATTTGAATAGACTTGTGCTCGCGAAAGGAACCCGTTCAAACGACTTTATATTGAATGTCATCAGCAAAGACATAATTTTTGGGGACGCAGACATTAACGACAGTTCTCGTTCAAGTATTGGCTACACGTTCAAAAGAAACGATGGCAACGCATTTAATCTGTTAGATTGCGCTACCGGAATAAAAGCGTTTGCAATCATTCAACTTTTGCTGCGAAATGGTACAATAAATGAAAAGACGCTGCTCATAATCGATGAACCTGAAGTTCATCTTCACCCTCAATGGATTGTAGAGTATGCGAGAATTATCGTTCTCTTGAATAAAAAAATGGGGGTTAAGTTCTTTATTACGAGCCACGACCCAGATTTTGTAAGTGCGATTCGTTATCTATCAGAGAAAGAAGGAATCCTGGAGAGTGTTAATTTCTACCTCGCCGAGAAAACTGAAAATACATTCACATATAAGTACAGAAATCTCGGGCATGAGATTGATCCGATTTTCCAATCCTTCAACCAAGCAATTGATAAAATCGATAAGTATAGCGAATAGCCATGAGATATTGTAAAACAACCACTGAGAACCATTCCGTAGCTTTTGACTTCCCAAATTGTATTGAAGCCTTTGACACAATAATCACTAATGAAGACGAAAATCACATAATCGCTACACCTCTATTCCGTGAAGATGAAACAGCGATTAATCTTGATGCGGTTGAACGAATTGCTGCTAACAATGAAGCCAGAGACTTAAATAAGTCGATTGACATCGCTTTTGGCCTTTCAGAGATTGGAACCAATGTACGCTTTATTGTGATGACTGAATTTAAACTAAACTATCAAAATGGAGTAAGAAACTTCAAGCTAAAAGATATCAATGAGAAAATTACACACTCGAGCAACTTGCTTGGAAACACGGTTAGCATTTACCCTGTTTGTTTTTTTGTTTTCTCAGAGAATCACGTTAATGAAGCAATAAATAAGCTGTCTCGTTTCTATCCAGATCCAGAAGTCAGGAAAACCAGATTAGCGATTACCATTCACTCATTAAGATCATTTTTTTTTGACCACTAGCCATTGGATTCGGATGATCAATATAACCATTCAATCAAGAAATATACTTTCAACTGATGCCGGAAAAGGTTAAGACGTTTCTACTGCACCCGCGTACGCTTCTAATAGTATTTATCATCGCTGCAATTGGCGCGTCCGTTCAGAACTACCTGTTGGGATTTCACCCATATATAGCTCCCTTGCCGGGTAGTTATCCGAATGATATCATGAACAAGCCAGGACTGATGGAGCAGTTTAATGGAAAGTTCCTGACCGAATACAATAACTACGTCATTTTCAAAAGCTCTTTCTTTCATCTACTTCACGGAACGAATCTGTATGGCCTGTACCCCAATGAACACTGGGATTTCTTTAAATACAGTCCTACCTTCTCACTGCTGATGGCCCCTATGGCCTATCTGCACGATGTGGTAGGTCTCTCGGTCTGGAACATACTGAATGCAATAACCGTTTTCTTCGCTATCAGGATGCCGCCCTTCAGCGAAAAGACCAGGAGCCTGCTGTTGTGGCTGGTCTCTTTGGAATTGCTGACGAGCCTGCAGAACAACCAAAGCAACGGATTGATGTGCGGACTGATCATTGCGGCGTACGGATCTATGCAAAAAGGCAAACCACTGTGGGCTACCCTGTGGCTGGCACTATCGGTGTATATCAAGGTGTATGGGGCAATCGGGTTCGCTTTGTTCCTGTTCTACCCTCAAGACAGAATAAAATTTGTTCTTTACTCGGCTATGTGGATGGCTGTACTTTTTGCACTGCCGCTGATAGTAACACCTATGCCAACGCTGATATGGCAATATCAGAACTGGCTGGAACTAATGAAGGCAGATGCCGTGGCGGCTACCGGTCTTTCGGTAGCGGGATGGCTGAACACGTGGTTCGGGCTGAGCGACGTAAAGTCTATTGTTAGCATTGGCGGCATAGTGCTATTCCTTGCTCAGTTCGTCCGTTTCGACCTATACAAAACGGAAGCGTACAAAATAATGATGGTGGCCTCTATGCTGATATGGGTGGTGATATTCAACCACAAGGCAGAATCACCTACGTTCATCATTGCGATGGCGGGAGTGGGCATCTGGTATTATGCGCGACCCAAAACCACGTGGCGCACCGTAACAGTGGTGCTGGCATTTGTTTTCACCAGCCTCAGTACCACCGACGTCTTTCCGCCTTTCCTGCGCAATAGTTTTGTGTATCCCTACACTATTAAGGCGGTGCCCTGCATCATCATCTGGTTCGTTGTATTTGCAGAGATCATGCTCATGAAGCGGGACGAGCAAATTGCGGACCGGGTGCCTGCTATTCAATAAGGTAGGTATCGGGCCCTTCTGTGAGATTGAGGTCGACATCCATACCTGAAATACCTTCGATAGATCCCCTGATGTGGGCTGCATTGAGTAGCACCTTCTCCAGTTGCTTTTCGCGCGCCTTCCATAGTTTTTCCATCTGGTCGCGCTCGCGCTGAATGGACATCCTCATTGCGGTAAAGCCCTCCCGTATAGCGTTCCACTGCTGTGCAAACTCGTTAGAGATGAGGTAGCTGTATAGCATGGTCATCTTGTCGCCTTTATTCTCGTTGCTCTTGGATGCGTTGTATACCCTGATGAGCAATTCGCGAAGGATGTGGACGAGATTGGTGACATCGGCAAACGTGCAGATCCATACATCATCCTTTTGGCCGAACCCATCTATTCCATCGGGCATGGCCTGTGTAACAATGACACCGAGCTCGATGCTCTGTACGCGCATGTCGGCCTTCAACTTCTCGGTCCAGTCTTTGCCAAAATCTTTCGTTCGTTTACTTTCAAAAATGATGCGGCCGCATTCCTGACCAAAATTGTTGCGCACGGTAAGGATACAATCGGCACCACGTTTTCCTTTTCCTACTTCATTCACGACATCGAATGGAAAATTGCTGCGCAGGAGTTCTTCCAGAGCCAACTCCTGCACCTCGCCCTGCAGCTGCATAGACCCCTGTTCGGCCTTGCGTCTCATTTCTTCTACCAACCGCTTCTGGTCTTCGAGTTGTTTGTCTCGCTCCTTCAACTTCATTTCCAACTCAGACATATTGAGCCGGCTCTTTTCCTCCTCCGCTTTCTTAACCGATTCTTCAATGCGGGCGCGCTCTTCCATGAGGCGGCGCTGGGTTTCCAGCTCCAGTTCCTTTTCCTTGTCCTTTAATTCCTGCATTTTCTTCAGGAAGTCCATTTCCTTCTGGCGGGCGGCGTCCAGTTTGGCCTGATTGTCTTTGTTAGCATCTTCGAGCATGCGCAACTTCGCCTCGTAATCGGCACCCACCTTTTGCTGCAGGTCTTTGCGCATCTCGGCCTCCATGCGTTTCTTTTCCTCTTCGAGCGTGCGCGCCAGGTCGGCCTGCTGCTTTAGCAAACCGGCCTCTTTCTGGCGGACCTGCTCATCGCGCTCCGCCTGTTTTTCCTTCCATTTCTGGTTGAATTCTTTGGAAAGTTCTTCTCGAACCGATTGGGCGATGGCAGCAGTGGGTTCGAACTGGGTGTTACAATTAGGACAAATGACGAGCGTTGACATAGTATTCAAAAGTAAGAAAGAGAGCCGAACAAGACGTAAAAGCCCCGCGCAAAGCAGTGGGATGACCGGGTGGATTGTGGTATCACGCAATTTTTGCCTTATTTTACCATCGCATGCGACCGCTCGTATATATTATTATGTACTTAATCCTCGTTCCGTTGGGGGCTAATGCGCAGCGCATGACGAAAGCTGAGCGGAAGGCCGCAAAATACTTCAACAAAGCACTGGCGCTCAAAGCAGCCAAAAAATATGGTGAGGCATGCACTTCTATGGAGCGGTCTATTGCCAAGTACCCCACGAATGCTGATGCCTACAGTATGCTGGGCGAATGGTACTTCTCTGGGCACGATTTTGAAAAAGCAGCTGAGACGTTTACCAAGGCATCGGCGAAATGTAATAATGGCCGGACAAGATTCGCAAAGGCATTGACACGAAGTCTGATCTATGCCGGCCGAGGCGATGAGGCTCTGGGACTGATAGCAAGCCATGCGACGATAAGGGACAGCAGTGAATGGAATAAACTGAGAGTTCAGGCAGAATTTGTGAAAACAGCCATGATGCGATCGTGGGGAGTGTGGCCGGTGAATCTGGGTATCAGGGTGAATAGTCCTTACCCGGAGTTATTCCCGTCTATGGCGGTTGATACCCAATCGTTGTTCTTTACGAGGCGGGTGAACAATATGGATGAGGAGCTATTCTACGCTCCTGCAGATTCGTGCGGTGGATGGTTTGCCTCAAGGAATGCGGGAGACCCGCCAAACAGCCCCAATCAGGAATCGGCGCAGTTCGTTTCGGCAGACGGGCACTATCTGTTCTTTACCCGATGCGAGAATATGAGCGAGAACGGCAGCGCCGAGGGCGGTTGCGACCTTTTTATGGCCTATAGAGTGCGGCTGGACGGACCTTGGACGATAGCTCAACCTTTCGGGCAGACCATCAACAACCCCACATATGAGGGTATGCCAACACTGTCGCCAGACAACAGAGAACTGTATTTTGTGAGTGACAGAAAGGGAGGTTTCGGCGGCTACGACATTTGGGTATCACGGTTTGAGAATGGATTGTGGCAACTGCCCGAGAACGCGGGTCCTGCCATCAACACAGCAGGCAATGAAACAACACCATTCATTGCTGCAGATAACAAAACACTGTTCTTTGCCAGCGACCACAGACCAGGACTTGGAGGAACAGACATCTTCATGAGCCGGAGAAAAGCGAACAATAGCTGGACTGCGGCAGAGAACCTGGGATACCCTATAAACAGCGCGCATGACGACAAGAGCGAATTTGTGTCGCTGGACGGAAAGACGTTGTATTTCGCATCGGACAGAAACGGACCGGCAGGCAACTACGATATCTATCAGGTACCGTTACCGGGAATCATTGCACCCTTGCCTGTGAGTTATCTGCAAGGGTATGTGTTTGACAGCATTTCAGGCGAACGGCTCAACTCGGCGGTTATGCTGATATGCAACGCTGCCACAGGTGACACACTGTATGAACTACGTAGCAACAGGGGTGATGCCAGTTATGTGATAACACTGCAAGCCGACAAAAAATATGCCGTTCACACGGCACGACTCGGCTATCAGGAAGTTAGTGACACAGTGGCATTGACCAAGGAATATGCGGCCAAACCGCTGACACACAATGTGGCTATGTTGCCGTTCGGTTATAACCCGATAAAACCAATAAACGATAGCCTGATAGGAGATGTGCATTTTGAAGTGAATGTGGCCGAGCTATCTGCTGCAGATAAGGCGACGCTTCAGGCTATAATATCGCCATGGTTGGAAGAAAAGGGAATAGTGATCTATGTGAATGCCTATACTGATAATACCGGTACACCGATGATCAATGAAACGCTGTCGGCGAAACGGTCGCAGATAGTGGCTCAAGAAATTGTATCGATGGGCATAGACGAATCTATGGTTGAGGCAAAAGGATGGGGAGAGGCGAATCCGATAGCGAGTAATGACACTGAGGAGGGACGCACTAAAAACAGACGAGTGGAGATCATTGTGAAGCGATAATGCTGTGCAAAAGCAGTATTGTTTTGTGCTTAGGCGGTTAAGAAGTATATTCACCACTGAAGGGGAACCCATATCTGATGGCGCGCAACATCATATTACTACTATTCGCCGTAACTACCATCCTCTGGTCTTGCAACGACCGGCCAGGAAAGGTAACGGGTAGTAATCCGGAATTTGACAGTGTGCTGGCCCTTGCCGACAGGATGGGGGATTCGGGAAATGTGAATCAGGCACTGGCACTGGTGCAACGATCGTTCAAAACTATCCAACCACTTTCTACAGATGATAAGATACACTACCTATCCTACTCGAACATTTATTATTCGAGGCGGCAAATATTTGATCGTTGCATAGAAATAGCCGATAGTATGCTGGCTGTGCTGGAGGCTGCACCCGATCATCCGGATGGACCCGGATGGAAAATTGCTGCATACAATAATAAAGCTGACGCATTATTTGCAAGGGGGGAGTATACGAACGCCTACCAATACTACAATCTGGCTCAGCTGCTGGCAAATGAGAATAAAGACTCTTGTTCGTTGCGTACGTTCACTTACAGCCTGGCCATGACGCTTTACAAACAGCAACGTTATGAGCAAGCTGCCCGGCGCTTCTATCAGTCTTATCGCCTCGCATCCTACTGCGAGGAGGACTTTAACGTATTCTATTTTAAGCAGGAACAGTTAGATAACATAGGGCTTTGCTACAATGCGCTCAACAAGTATGACAGCGCAATGATATACTACCAAATGGCACTGACGTATCTCGACACGATGACGGGACGGTTTGACAAGAAATCAGCCAGCGTCTACGAATCACCCAAGGCAATTGTATTGGGTAATATGGCCGAGGTATATATGCACCGGGGCCAGACCGACTCGGCTATAGCACTTTATAACCACAGCATAGCAATAAACCTGAGAAAGGGATATACCAATTCTGATGCTAGAATTGACCAGACAAAGCTTGCAGGACTATACTTGAAACTGGGTGATCTGAAATCGGCTAAGGCTACTCTGGACCTTATCGAGGCAGAAAGAGACACGATACCTGATGAGAATACGGACATTAAGTGGCATAAACTGATGTGGCAATATCTGGAAATGAAGGGAGATTCACTTGCTGCATCCAGGTATATGAGAGAATATATCACAGCGTATGAAGCCCACCAGACCGCTAACAGATCACTGATGGAAACGGACCTTGATATGAGGGTGCGGAATCTGGAGAAACAGTTCAGGATAAACAAACTTGTAGAGAGCAGGGCCAGCCAAATGACATACACTATCACAGTAACTGCGTTCGCTGTTCTGGTAAGTGTGATAGTGATGCTGTTGCTACGTAACGCAAGGCGATCTAAGAAAAACATGGCCGAGCTAAAAGAGCTGAACAGGCAAGTAGAGGAAGCGCGCGAACGAGCTGAAGAAACCCTCAAAAAGCTTCAGGCGAAAGAAAAAGACAATGAGCGCATTCTGAAGTCTGTGGCACATGATGTGATGAGTCCGATAGCGGCGGTTATATCACTGGCAGATATACTGCAGAACGATGATAACACCAGTAAGGAAGAGCAGATGGAGATACTGGGCATGATAAAAGAAGCCGGCAGTAACTCGTTGAAATTGAGCAGAGACATACTGGATGCTGCCAAAGAAATGAATGACACCAGCGACAAACGCGAGCGTACAGACATCAAGAATCTTGTAACAAGAGAAGTAGACTTACTGAACGCAAAAGCAGCCGAGAAGAAGATCAAGATCATCGCGACAGTACCAGAGCAACCGGTATATGCAATAGTGCAGGAAGACAAGATACGCAGGGTACTGGACAACCTTCTTTCCAATGCCATCAAATTCAGTCACGAGAATTCTGAAGTAACCGTTCGACTAACGACAGAGACCGGGAAGGTGCGAATTTCGATAGCTGATAAGGGAATAGGAATACCGGAACGAAACAAGCCTCACGTATTTGACATGTTCACAGATGCAAAAGCAAAAGGCACGAGCGGGGAGATCCCCCATGGTTTGGGGCTATCTATTTCCCAACAGATCATTCGCTCGCACAGGGGCGAAATATGGTTTGAGAGTGAGGAGGGAAAGGGATCAACATTCCATGTGACCATCCCCACCGACCGTGCGTGATCAGCGCAGCATCATCTGCCTGATGTACTTTACCGGAGCACTACCGTAACTGAGGAACTGCTCGTGAAACTGCTTTAATTTAAAATTGCTTCCCGCCTTTTTCTTCATTTCTTCGCGAAGGTCGCATATCTCGGTAAAGCCGGTGAAATAGCAGCACAATTGCACCTGAGTCACTGATACCCTTTTCCACTTACCTTCCGCTTCAGCCTGTTGCTGGAACGCCTCTTGTGTCAGTAACTTCAGGGCTTCCTCTTTGGTCATATTGCCGGTGTGCACACTGTAGTCGAGAATGGTATTGCAGGTACTGCGTAAGTTCCATTTGTAGTACATGAGCCACATTTCAGCAGGCGCATCAGCAGTGGGGGCATGGGGGCGTGCACCATAGCCATTCTCCAGCATCATCAGTTCGGTGTATACTGCCCAGCCCTCTATCATTGCATTGTTGCCCAATACTGACTTTACTAAACTGGGCGACTGATTGGCATACACCAACTGTGTATAATGGCCGGGGATAGCCTCGTGTATATTCAGTATCTGGAGGATGTATTTATTGTATTCACGCAGGTAGCTTTCGGCCTGTGCCGAATCCCATCCGTCCAGGCTACCCACATTGTAGTAAGTGTTGCCTTCCTTGTCGTAGGGGCCGGGGGAGCTGATAGAGGCGCCGGCCACACCTGCCATGTAGGCGGGTTCGCGGCGAACCACCAATGGCTTTGAGGGGTCGATATAGATCAGGTCCTTTTTCTTAATGAAGTCGACGAGAACGGGGATCTGCTTTTCAATCGCCGACTGGAATTCAGCGGGTTTGACGTGATCAGCAGAAAGCGTTTCTATCATCTGCCTGATGAGCTCCGTACTGTCCGTAGGCGCAGACGTGCGATGATATTTGGACCACAACAACAACGAAGTAGCGTACATCTTTTCGTGGAGGTACTTCTTTCTATCCAATGCCTTGCGGTAGATCTCATCGGCTGTGTAGGTACTCTGCATGTCGAACATGAACTTCTTCGCATAGAGCTCTTTGCCCAGCCTGAAACTGCGTGGATGTTTGTTGTCGAGATTTTTCAACCATTCGACATATTCTTTGATAGCTGCAACTGCTTCTGCCCCGCGTGCGCGAATCCTACTCTTCTCGACATCGTCAAGGCCGGACTTTTTCAGCGCATCTTCAAGATCGGATTCAAAGACTGAAAGGCCGCCTATGTTCTGGCTGATAGCCAGTTCGGTATGTTCCAGCGTGGGGTTCTGTATGTTTTTCCGGGCCGCTTTGTAGTAGTCGGGAATGGCGGCCATGCGTGCATAGAAATTGCGGATACGCTGGTCGAGCGGGGCGTAATCGTTTGCCAACATTTCAGCAAAAGTGCCTGAGACATTGTAGGAAGAAGGATCCCATTCGTAAGATCTGAGTTCTTTGATGCCCCATTCGGTGCTCAGGAGTTGGTTTTCGATGAGGTGATAGTCGGTCTGGTTGGCGTCTGACAGGTCCGATACTTTGAACTTTCGGAGTGCTGCAAGATTGGACTTACAGAATGCCAGTTCTTTATTGCGTTGTGCCGCATCGGGCAAAGGTAATAACGCATCGAACTTATGATAACCTATGCTACTGGCCCAGGTGGGATATAACTCCCAAAGCGACTCGATGAAAGACCCTTTAAAAACATCGAAATGAGTGTCGGCCTCATTGGGCCGGGCCGATACACGAACATTAGATCCCATAAAAATAAATGCTACCAGGAGCAGAATACGTTGACGCATGACAATACCATTTGCAGGAACAAACGTAAATCAAGCGTTCAATATCTCCTAATTGATGGTTTTAAGGAACCACGACAATGGAGTGAGCAGTATCCGGAACAGGAACCCACATGAGGCACTGCGCACACGCCTGTGGCGATGGTGGTACCAAACGAAATCTGATGGCACTACCGGCGGTGACAGGTCCGCAATTGCATGGGTTGGCCACCCTAAAAACGTTCACATACTCAATGCTATCGGACGGATCGAGCCAATACGACTGTCCGATAGTGCTGCCATCGGTTACCTGAACTGCGATATTACCACAAACTGACTTCAGGACCTTACCCTGATATACAGTGGAGGAAACAAGATTGTCCCGGTGACTCTTTCCGCAGGAGAGCACAAGAACTGCCGCAAGAAATAATATAACCGCTTTCATAAAACGCCCTATCTATTATACATTTCAAAGATAACACCTTCCGGCGTAGCCTCCGCTATCTTTTGGTGTTGTTAAAAAACGGGCAGCTTTACAGTTTATTGCCAATGAGAAGTTTAACTTTACCACAAAAAAAGATATGACTATTCAGATCGGCCAGACGGCTCCCGATTTCTCTTTGCGCGATACAGACAAGAATGTGGTGACACTTGGCGAACAGCGCGGTAAAAATGTAGTTCTCTTGTTCTTCCCGCTTGCCTTTACCAGTGTGTGTACGAAAGAACTGTGCATGACCCGCGACAACCTGACCATGTATAACAACCTGAACGCTACGATATTCGGCATTTCGGTGGATTCACTGTTTTCACTGAAACGATTTAAGGAAGACCAACAATTGAATTTCTCCCTTCTGAGCGACTTCAATAAAACAACATCGGCAGCGTATGGTTGTTTGTATGAACATTTCTTTAATGATATGGATGGGGTTTCTAAGCGTTCGGCTTTTGTAATTGATACAGAGGGAGTCGTTCGTTATGCAGAAGTGCTTGAAAATGCGGGAGATATGCCAAATTTCGATGCGATAAATGAATGTTTAAAACAAATAAATAATTAAATTGCACCTATAACTATTCTACTCAACCATTTATATGAAACGAATCAGCCTATTTATTGCACTATCTATTCTCTCTGTCACTTCCTTTGGCCAGATCGGAAATCCGGGTATGGAGGACTGGAGGACAACCTTTGCGGGTTTCCCCTTCCCTACTATCTCTATATCGAATCCGAAACTATGGTCAAGCACCGATTCACTTGCGCTGACGGTTGGCCCGCTAATCGGAGGGTCCGGATTTACGCGTCAGGTATTCAAAGAGACTGTAAAAGTGCATTCAGGTTCTGCATCTGCGAAAGTGATGTCAGCCTATCAGGATACACTGGGTCTGCTTCCCGGTCTCCTAACCAATGCGAAAATTGAAGTGGATCTGGCGACAACTAATGTAAACTTTACGGGCGGCACTGCAGTTACAGTAATGCCTCAAACCGTGAGCGCATGGGTTGCATACAGCCCCGGAATCGACTCAACAACCGATACGATTGGATATGATGAAGGCACTCTTGTAGTGCAGGCGTATGCGACCGTGTGGTCGGTAGACTCAATGGTAGGTAGTGGTTTTGTGAACATCACTCCGTCTGACACATTCTATGAAGTAACAGCAACGCTTGACTACACTACAAGTGACTTTCCGGTTCATACGCTTCGCATTCTGTTCACCAGCAGTGGAGGAACAGGCGATGTATTGGATAGCAGCACTCTATATGTAGATGATCTGTCTATGACGAGCACTCCCAACCCTCCGCCACCGGTTTCGGTAAGCGCAGTGAATGGCAGTCAGCACGTTCAGGTATTTCCGAACCCTGCAAAGGGGTTTGTGTATGTAGCCGCGCCCGATAACAGCGAGTACACCTATAAAGTACTGAACATCAGCGGACAAACTATTCTGCAAAGCAAAGTGAAAGGTACGGGAAGGATAGACATATCGGGCCTGGCTGCCGGTACTTACCTCTATGTAATCACGGGCGCAGGTGATAGTCAGGTGAAGCAAGGCAAGCTGACCGTGACCCAGTAAATGCCAATTTAACGACCTTGAAATAAGAAACACCCGCATACAATATATGCGGGTGTTTTTTCAGGATAAATATTATTTTTGCCGACTGATATGCTTAATGGTAAAAAAATAGTGATCGTACTGCCCGCATACAACGCGGCACTCACCCTTGAACGCACCTACAAGGAGATCCCATTTGATATTGTGGATGACGTGGTACTGGTTGATGACAACAGTCGCGACGACACAGTTGGCGAAGGACGCAGGCTGGGTATCAAGCACATCATCAAGCATGAAGTGAACAAAGGTTATGGCGGCAACCAGAAAAGCTGCTATAAAAAGGCCCTGGAACTGGGAGCCGATATCGTCATCATGCTGCACCCGGATTATCAGTATACACCCAAGCTGATCCATGCTATGTCATCGATAATCGCGATGGACGTATATCCTGTGGTGCTTGCATCAAGGATTCTTGGCAAGGGCGCACTGCGCGGTGGTATGCCGATGTACAAGTACATTTTCAACCGTTGCCTTACACTGTTCGAAAACATTATGCTTGGCCAGAAACTGAGTGAATACCATACCGGCTATCGCGCATTCAGTGCAGACGTAATCCGGTCTATCAACTTTACCCACACCAGCGACGACTTTGTATTTGATAATGAGATGATCTCTCAGATATTCATGAACGGTTTTGAGATTGCTGAGGTTACCTGCCCTACTAAGTATTTTGAAGAGGCATCGAGCATCAACTTCAGCCGTAGTATGAAGTACGGACGTGGGGTATTGAGGGTATCGCTAACGCATCGCCTGCACAAATGGGGGCTGCTGAAAAGCAAGCTTTACATTAAACCGTAAGCTGCAACTTATTAATAAGTACTTATAGTTACCTCATCCGGCACTATCATGCTGGGTGTGAACATGGAGTTTGCTTCGCGCAACATTCCTTCAGCATCGCCGCGACTGCGGAAATCGCCTATCTTGACCCTGAAACCGGGTGCAACATAAATGAGATAAGTGCGCACGCCCGGATAACGTCGCATAAATTCAGTCTTCGCAGCAATTGCTTTCTCCCTGCTGGGGCCATTGTATATCTGGACCCTGAAACCCTTGCCGGTGTAAACCGTTTTCACATCGTGGTGTACTAAACCCGATGTGCCTACATAACTATCTTTAATTACCGGTTTAGGCGCCACTTCTATGGGCTTTGGTGGTGTGGGCTCGGGCATTGTGGGTCTCACGTAAACGTGGGTCTTCCTGACGAGTACTGCCAGGCGCGCATCGGCATGTATGGTCACATCGCCCTGTTCATCATCCTGGGCAAGCAAAGTGCCGCCGGACAACGAAAGCAGTAACAAGACTAAAGCAAAAAGGCGATTCGAGAAAGCGACCATCAGAGAATGGCGCAAAATTAGCCATTGCCCTCAAAAAACACTCACAAGAAGATGTTATCAGAAATTGTGCCTAAGGATTGGCCTGCCTGAACTCCTTCATGATCTGCAGGCTGGCAGATGTGCCAAGTCTGGTAGCACCGGCGTTGATCAACTCTTTGGCGAAGGCATATGTCCTGATGCCGCCGGCAGCCTTGATACCGATCTTGGGTGGAAGATTGGCCCTCATGAGTTTTACAGCATGAACTGTGGCTCCTGTGGTAGCAAACCCTGTTGAGGTTTTCATGTAGTCGATGTTGTACTTGCTGTATAGTTCACAACATGCCACTAATTCGGTATCTGTAAGGAGGCCGCTTTCTACAATGAGTTTGATCACCTTTCCGGCCTTGAAAACAGGATCAAGACAGGCTTCGATCTCTTTTCTTAATTGCAGCCAATTGCCGGTTTTGAGTGCACGGAGGTCGATGACCATATCCAATTCATCAGCGCCCATGACAATAGCCTCCCTGATCTGGGCCACCTTTTCTTCTATCTCTTCGTATCCATAGGGAAATGCAATAACGGTTGCCACCTTGACCCTTGAGTTATCAAGCAACTTACGGGCACCGGGTACAAAACGCTGTGGCACGCATACAGCCGCGAAGCCAGCCATTGATGCCTCAACGCATAACTTATCTATGTCGGACGCTGTAGCACCAGGCTTAAGCATGGTGTGGTCAATGTAGGACGCTAGATTAATGGCCATTTTTACAGTACTGAATTAGGTACATATACAAATGTACTTGTTAATACAATACTAACAACCTACTATAAATAGTTGTGGGTATTATTCCTGTCTCTTATACACATCT
>JACSRV010000050.1 GCA_014879545.1 Chitinophagaceae bacterium
CCATCTATCGTCCATGTGTACTTGTATGCATTCGCACTCCTGTCTGACAATGCCAGCGTGATCGTGTCACCAAGACATACGTCAGGGTTGTGGTACATATGCGTGCTCGGGGCCGGTATCACCTTGATGTTCACCGTGTCTATCGTTGCACACCTGCCTTTGTAGTTGCTCGCCATCAGGTACACATAGTGCTGACCCCATGCCGTATCAAACTTGATCGTCACGTTCGTAGACTTAGGATCGCTGCCTGCTGCAAACGATGCTCCTATCGGCAACGTCCATGTGTAATCAGGATCCACCAGCGACGGTCCGGTGTATTTGAAGCCCATTGAATCGAACTGACAGATCCACGGACGGTCAGGTGTTATCTTGAAGTCAGGCAGGTACAGTACGGTCACTGTCAGACCTGCTCTCGGACTCTCGCACTGATCCACTGTCTGTGTCACATAATATGTGGTCACACCCGGTGTAGCCGTGCTTGGTATTGGCGCTGTAGCTGAACCCGGCGTGCTTGTTGCCGACGTGTACCACAGCAGGTTGCTGCCCTTAGCCGTCAGTGGCGGTGCCTGGAACTTCTGGCAGTATGTTGTATCTGTCACTACAGGTGGTGTAGGCTCAGGATATATCCGCACAGGATACATTGCGCTGTCACTCACACATCCGAATGCTGATGTCTGCGTAACATAGTAGTTGTATACGCCCGGTGTAGTATCTGTGTTTGGTATCGGTGGAACCGGTGAACCGGCTGTCACACCCAGACCATACCACGTAAGGCTTGTACCCGTTGCGGTAGCTGCATGGCCCAGTACGTACTGACATTCCCTGTGCACACCAAAGGTTGGCGGTGCAGGTTTAGGATGTACGGTAACCACTGTTGTGCGGCGGCACGTTGTTGGCAACGTGTAGGTGATCGTCACTGTTCCACCCAGCAGGCCATTCACTACGCCTGTGGATGCGCCTATTGATGCGATTGATGGATTACTGCTGCTCCATACGCCCATTGGTGTCGGGTTAGTCTTCGTGATGCTGAAGTACTGACACAGCTCTGAAGGACCTACGATCGGGGCAGGAAGCGGGTTCACCACTACTGTTATTGAGTCGCGCAGGCCTTCGCAGCTACCCACCTTCTGGCTGAAATAGAATTTGTTCACACCTGCTATTGATGTATTCACCGTTGGCGTAACCGCCGTCGGAACACCGCCTGTTGCCGATGGATACCACAGAACAGTACCGCCCGGCACTACACCCGTGATGGTGAACGGAACAAACGCATCGTTCTGACAGTATGGGGTCACCGCAACTACTGTTGGCGGTGGCGGTGGCGGCACCAATGTCACAAGGGTCTGGTCGGTATCCTTACAACCGAATACCGATGTCACTATCACACGGTACATACCTGTGTCCGTTAATGAGAAGCTCGGAATGGATGGATTCGCTAATGTAGATGAGAAGGACGGTGGTACTTTAGACCAGCTATACGTGACGCCCGGTGAGTCTACCACCGTTGTCAGCAACAGGGTATTTCCCGTTCCAAGACACAATGGTGAGTTGCTCGATGCCCATACCGTTGGCTTGTGCCGTATCGTCACAATTGTTATTGATGTATCCGGTACGCCTGCCTTCGTCTTGATCACAGAGAAGGTGCCGTTGTGTGCCGCTGTGGCAGGGAATATGAATGCCTTCTGAGTGGTTGCAAATATTGTAGTCGACGGTGCAGGGCCGAACCACTGATACGTTGCTCCCACTGAATCGCCAGGGGCGTTCAGCCACAATGTATCACCTACACATGGGCTGTTAGCTTCTGCTCCGTTACACGTCAGGATCGTCAGATAAAATACTTTGTTCAGGCACGATGACATACCGTGGGCACTGTCTGTACCAGTGATCGTATAAGTAATAACTGGAGGAAGTGCTGTAGTAGTAATGGTAACATGTGCACCGGTTGTAGCCGAAAGACCTACGCCGGGGCTCCATGTCCACTTGCTCCAGCTCCATGTCTTGTCTTCTGCATTCAGAATGTCCACAGGAAGTGAGGTCATACCCGGATAAGCACATACGTCAAATGTGTCCCTGTTAGGCAGTGGCACCGGTACTACAGGACGAGGAACACCGTTCAACACTATCTGCGGGTCAGGGAATGCTTCGTCAATACCTACCGCATCTCCGTTGAAGATGTAGGCATAAGAAATGATGGCACTATCACCAGCCGCAATGTTGCCTATATTGTATACCAAACCTATCGCGATGTCTGAAGGTGTACAACCTACAGGCAGACATGCACCCAATGTGTATTGAGCACCGGTGCCGGGAGGACCATAAGTACCACCCCATACAGTAGACAGATCAACTGTTGAACTCAACCACCATGAAGTATAAATGAATGCTTTTGCACGGCAATCTTTCGTTCCAAGAGCATAATAGGATTTTGCTTCAGTAAGCGTCTGGTCATATGATTTCACCAATACTCTGTGACGAGCATCTTCGTTCTGGTGAACAACCCGGTTGATCGTAGGGAAACCGCCGCCGGGCCAAGTCTGTGCATTATCAGGGTCACAAGACCTCATGTAATAAACGTTCGGAGCAGTTACGCCTGATGTGTTACGCAATACAGTGGTCACAACAACCGCTGAACCCAATGTATCTATCCTTGTAGCTTGCCTGATGGCCAGAGTGGCTCCACCACTTGTGGCGGTACCCGTCCAGGTTCCAAGGGCTCTGCCTCCGACATTGCTGTATGCCGTCAGGTTACCAGTCATGGTCATGCCGCCAACTGATGCGGTCATTGTTCCCGCACAGTTCTGGAACGCCTGTACACGGCCACCACCTATCTGCAGCTCCCATCCTTCAAACGGAGAACCAGGATAAGTATAATCGCCCATGTAGGGTGGTGTACCCGTTGCCCAACCATCTTTACCCCAGTCATACACTTCCGCCAGATTAGAACCTGCAGGAGGTATACCTGAACCAAACATGTGCGGGTGGTATGTAGGAGGAATACCACTACATGTACCGAAAGACGCATTGTTGTTCATTCCTATCTCCAGGTATCTACCCTGCAAATAACAGTTCGTTCCTACCAACTGCGCGTGAGACGAGCCCACATTGAACAAAAACGCAAGACCAAAAAGTAAATAAAAGTAGTTTTTCCTCATAATAAATTCTTTTATACTATAACACCTATAATTGATGTGTAAAGATCTGTACTGCAAAACCGAACCATCATGTAAGGCCATATTCACCCTGACGATTCGGTCACAATAAAAGACAGATTACGTATTATTTTGGTTGGGTGGATGGAGAATTACTTTGCATAATTCCCTGATTTTCTGCTCAGAATCAACCCCAAACGGTCAAATTCCGGCCCTTTTCCCAAGAATCTTGAGCACTTGTTCGGCGTCGTCCGGAGTATTGGTATTCATCAGATCCTCTGGACATGGTGGAGAAAGCACCTTTATATGGTGTTCATTTCTGATCAATGCCTTTCTGGGGCATTTGTATCCGTCGGCCATATGCTGCCGCAATACAGATGCGGCACCCGGCTCCCAAATAGTAACCAATGGTTCCGGCAAGCCGTCAAAAGGGCTTCTAAAAGTTGTTGCCAGCATGTTTTCGTCCCGGCTCCCGGTAAGAAAGGCCAGGGTAGGCTCTGTTATGAGCGGCAGATCGCAGGCCAAAACCAACCATGCAACATCCGCACGGTGTTCAAACGCCGTCAAAAGACCTACGATCGGGCCGCTACCCTCAACACTGTCAACCAGCAACGGATAATCGCCCGCCAACTCCTCCTCCTGCCCTGAACGACATGATATAAATACTTTCTCACAAAGGTGGCTTAAGAGGCCGGCAGCATGTACCCGTTGCTCGGTGCCATGCCAAACCATAGCCCCTTTGTCGCGTCCCATCCTCACGCTTCGCCCGCCGACCAAAACCAAACCATATAATGCTGCCATCTCCGGAGAATCAATCGCGTTTAAAATCACGTTTACCTCCCGTCTTTTCCATTAGCCGGGTTTCTTTTATTACAATGTCATGGCTCATTGCCTTGCACATGTCATATATCGTCAACGCTGCAACGCTCGCACCCACCAAAGCTTCCATTTCTATCCCTGTCTTTGCGCTTACCGTTGCAATACAGTCAACCACCACTTCATTAGCTTCATTAACACCAACCGTTATGCTGCAATTATCCATACCCAACGGATGACACAACGGAATCAGTTCACCGGTCTTTTTTGCGGCCATAATTCCTGCAATGATTGCCGTCTGAAATACAGCCCCCTTGGGAGCATTGATCTCTCCGTTCTCAAAATGCTGCATTACTTCGCCGGGCAACACCACAATACTACGCGCCCGAGCTGTCCGCCGGGTTATCAGCTTGGCCGATACATCAACCATTGATGGCTGTCCGCCTTCATCCAAATGTGTAAATCCACTCATTACGCTACAATATTTTTAAATGGCCAGATCCTGAAGACTTCTCCCGCCAAAAAATCAGACCGGTGGGCAGGCAGCTCCATAAATGCATTTGCTTGCAGCAAATTAGAAAAATCCCCCGAACCATTACCGGGAAGCGGCTGTGCCACAAGCTGTCCCTTCTCGTTTTGACCGACAAGTACCTGCAGAAAATACTGCAATGGCGGCGCAAAGGAGACATCATCACCCAGCACCGCAAAATGTGCCTGCTGCCTCAAACCCACACAAGCATGCAACCATGGCAAAAAATACCTGTGCAAACACAAAAATGCCGAAACGGGATTCCCGGGAAAAGCAAACACCGTAGTTCCCGTTTTGCCTGTACCAAACCAGAACGGCTTCCCCGGCCGCTGCTGCACCTTATGAAACACTTCGGTCACTCCCATTCGTTGCAGCGTTGCAGGCAAATGATCATACTTACCCATAGATACACCACCGCTCAGTATGAGTACATCGTATTCAGCAAGCGCCCTATCCAGGAGGCTTTCTATTGCAGATTCATCATCTCTCACATGCATTAGTTCCACCTCAATTCCGTGTCGTCTCAACACCGATGAGATCGTATAGCTATTTGATCGTCTTATCTGAAATGGTGCTGGCTGATCATTCACATCCACCAGTTCATCGCCGGTAGAAACGACCAGAACCTTCGGCAGCTTGCGCACTTTCAATACGGACGCGCCAACTGATGCCGCCATACTCACCACAGCATCATCAACAATTGCCCCTGCACTCACCACTACTTCACCCGCTTGTTTATCTGAAGCCTTGCGGTGCACATTAGCACCTTGTTTTACCTGCTCCGTATTGAGCGTTGCATAACCTTCCACAACACTTACATCTTCATACCTCACTATCGCATCGGCTCCGATGGGTAAAGCGCAGCCGGTCATTATCTCCACACATTCATTCTCGCTATCTAACGTAAACGCGTCGTCACCGGCAGCCATAGTTGCTGCAACACGAAACCTCCGCACACCTCGTTGGAATGATGAAAATGATATTGCGATGCCATCCATCGTCACCCGGTCATATGGCGGAATCGGTCTGTCGGCACATATATCTTGTGCCAGCACCCTGCCTTGCGAAGAAAGGAATGGTACCTCTTCGATACCAAAAGAGGTAATATTCGATGAAATCAGCGCATCTGCTTCCGCGACAGTGATCATTGCCATTGCAACACCAAATCTACACCATTTACAGCAAGCGGTCCCTATTAGCGTTCCACAACAAAACGGAACATCTTCTTGTTTTCTCCACTGCTCATTGTCAGTATATAGACACCATTGGCCACCCCATCAGACAGATCGATGTGATGCTGGAGCTCGCCTCTTGATCCGGTTTGCATCGATCCGGCATATACCTCCTGACCCAATAGATTGGTAATGCTGAAGGACACATGCTCACCTGCCTGATCACCGATAGTTCCTTTGATATTGAATCCACCTTTGTTCGGGTTAGGGAAAAGATGAAGATTAGTTCCGGATGTTACGTCATTGACAGAAACCGGTGTAATAGTGACGTACACGTAATTGAAAGAAACAATACTGCACACACCACTGCCTGTAACTCTGCAAACAATAGAATCATAATCTGCGAATGTGCTGCTTGTGTAAGTGTTCGTCGTAGCACCTGGAATGATAAGTCCATTAACCAACCACTCATACACAGGCGAAGGACCACCATTCACCACACTCGCTGTAATTGTAATAGGAGTGCCTGCAGGTGCTGTGAGACCCGGAGATGCACTCAGCGAGATCACAGGAATGTAAAGCGGATCAACAGTCATATTTACACCGACACTGTTCACCGTATCTGTCAGTCGGCACCTGAAGTTGCTCACCATCCTGCACACAACGATATCTCCATTGGTCGGAGTATAAACATAGGAAGAACCGCCACCCACTACAGCACTGTTCACTGTCCAGATGTATGAAGGTGTAGGCCCGCCAAACGATGGCGTTGCATTGAAGGTAACGGGCGTGCCTTCGCAGGCCGTATCGTCAGGGCTTACGCCCGTTGTCACCACAGGCATTGCCATTGGTATCACAGTCATAGGCAACGTATCTGCAACTATCGAAGGCATAGCACATGCCTGACTGCTTGCAAGTGTAACGCTCACAGTATCACCTACAGCAGGAATGTAACTATATGTCGGACCACTGCCAACACTCACACCATTCACCCTCCAAGTGTATACCGGTGACGATCCCGGGTAGGTGAATGCTGCCGTATATGCAACACTCGTACCCGCACACACCGTATCTCCCGGCGCACTTGAAATTGAGATTGTCGGTGACACTACCGGATTCACGGTAACCAGCTTCGTTGCTGTGCGCGACGTACAGGCATTGGTTACAGTATAACTTACTACTGTAGTTCCGGCAGTAAGACCGCTCATGACACCCGCTGTCCCTATCGTCCCTACAGCCGCAATACTGCTTGCCCAATAGCCACCGGCGGTAACATCACGGAACTGCGCCGGATACCCTATACAAACATCTGAAGGTCCGGTGATAGGAGCGATGCCACCGGTGTTCACCACTTCATTGGTCATCACTACCGGATTTTCATCGAAGTAGATACCTACCCTGTTCCTGATCTCATTTCCATCTGCCAATGTGCTCTTAGCCTTGATGTTGAATAGGAACAGTCCTTCACTCAACCCGTGGTGCGACGAATCCGGCAGATTGATCCCTGTAAACTCAAACTTCGCAATGTTGCGCACACCGTCATTTATCACACTCACAAACATCGGGTGAGAAGATATCACAGCCTGCAAACTGGAAGGATCGAGGTCTGATGAAAGCGTATCCAACACATAGATGTTACGGGCAGTATCATTTCCGGTATTCTGGAAACGCACTTTATACTGCAGTTGCGTACATGGCAGAATATATCCCTCAGGCGCTACTGCGATGTCGTTCGGGTCAAATGAAGATCGCACTGTATCAACCGTGTTGATTACGTTATTAGAGAGATCGAAATCTCCGGTCGTCGGCGACACAGATATTTCGCTGTATGCGGTATCGCCCGGTGTCAGGTACGGCCCTATTGCAGGTGTCCTTTCCAGCCACAGTGTCACCATAGCTGTGCTATTTGCAGCCATCGATGGTAGATTCCATGTCACAACGTTACCCGCTACGGTACTTGGTGTAGGGCTTGTCATATAGCAAGGGAATATTCCAGGGAAATATCCATACTTCGTACTATGCTTCACCGTTACCGTAGGCGACGCGGCCGTGCAGTAACGATTGGTCACCAGAATATTGAAACGTTGCGTGTGGATTCCGGACGTTGCCGTTGACATCACCTTCAGGTCAAACCCGCTGCTCGCTGTGCCGCACCTGATACCAAAATATTTCGGAACATACGTATTCACATAAGACACGATTGTATCGTATATAACAGCAGAGCCGGGACACGCTACCACCAATCCTCCTTCCACCGCATATGGACGGAATGCATATACTGTGCCGGGCGCTCCATAAGCCTTGTAATAAAACCCGCCTGTTGCCGTGATTGTGTCAACCGGCACACCCGCAGAATCTATGCGCACGGAAACCTGTGCGGCATTGTAGGTATCACCGGCATCAAATACACAATTGAGGTTGGCATCAAAGTAGAATCTAATTGGTAAAGTCCGGCACGATTTATGGGTATAATTGAAGGTAACTGTATCCTCCGGGGTTGTACCGTTAAACAGTACATGCTTGACCGTATAAGTACCCGGCAATGAATAGTTATGGTAGATATGAGCATCGCTCAATGTTGTAGTGCTCAATGCGGTGGTCAGCGTGTCACCGTCACCAAAATACGTTTTTACGCTGAACATGGGCGACACGCCACAAGCAGCAATATAGAAGTGGGTTGCATTGCATGCCGTATCAGGTGAAGATATCACCGAGTAACTTCCGATAGAAAAATCCACGCCGACAAATACAGGACCCGAGAATGCCGAGGTACCACCTGATACACATGTGATACCACAACGATAATAATAAGCCGCGGTTGGTGCAAATGTGTATGGAACTGTTGTCGCTCCGGGCAGCGTCGTCCAAGACAATCCGTCCGGCGAATACTGCCACTGTATCGCATGACCGCAAACAGGAGTATAGGTTGGAAGGTTTAATGTCAATGAGGTTCCGCTGCACACAATTGAAGTACTTGCACTCACCCCTCCTGTCACAGGGGTACCCGCACATGACGAATTCACGGTAACTACCCGCGACACCACACCGCAACCCGAGTTATAAGTAATACTTGCAGTACCCATTGCTATGCCAGACACAATACCACTGGTACTAACTGTCGCAACAGATGTGGCTCCTGAAGACCATGTCGGGCTAACACCTCCATATCCGACCAAACTAATGGTCGAACCCACGCAAACACTCGCCGGACCCGTTATCCCACTCGGCGTAGTACTTACCGATACTACCGCCGTGGTCACACATCCGCCCACAGTGTAAGAAATTGTAGCGGTGCCCAGACTATTGCCCGTTACTATTCCGGTTGTACTGCTCACTACTGCTACTCCCACATTGCTCGAAGACCATGTTCCACCCGCGGTTGCATTGCTCAGGGTAGTTGCAGAACCCACGCACACACTCAATACACCTGTTATCGGCGAGATTGCAGTGTTAACCGTTATTGTCCTTGAAGTTGAGCAACCGCCCGCAATATATGTTATAGAGGCTACTCCTGCCGAAAGCCCGGTAATACCTGGAGTGCCTATTGAAACAACTCCCAACGGACTCGTCGTCCAGACACCACCTATAGGACTTGCAGTGAACCAGGTGCTTGTGCCTACGCAAACTACTGAGCTGCCCACTGCTGTAACGGGAATCGGGTTTACAGTCAACACTTTTATCGCCGCACATCCCGATGGTATAACATAAGATATCATTGTAGTACCGATTGACGTTCCCGTCACTACTCCCGTACTGAAACTCACCGAGGCTATTGCCGGATTGCTGCTTGTCCACAACCCGCCTGGTGTTACATTCGTCAATGTCCCCGAACTACCGACACATATCACCGATGTACCTACAATAGCCGCAGGCACTGCATTCACAGTTACAATCGCATATACTGAACTCACTCCGTCGGTGTAGGTTATGTTTGAAGTTCCGGCCGCGACACCGCTCACCACACCGGCAGCCGAAATTGTAGCGATCGCCGGTGCACCACTTATCCAGGTTCCACCGGGAGTGCTGTTACTCAATGTTGTCGTACTACCCTCACATACACTCGCTGTACCGGTGATCGGTGGTAGTGCCGCATAGGTCGCAACCGACGATAGAAGCAACACAATAAGTGGTAGCATCTTTCGGGCAGCCCCCGACAATAAAGACATGATCAATTTCATAAGTTCTGTTTATTC
This sequence comes from Chitinophagaceae bacterium, assembly GCA_014879545.1. Lineage (GTDB taxonomy): Bacteria > Bacteroidota > Bacteroidia > Chitinophagales > Chitinophagaceae > Nemorincola. The sequence continues at coordinate 9,860 of JACSRV010000050.1, forward strand.
CTTAGCAAATGTATTAGGCGCATTAACGCAACCGTTTGTTAGCCAACAAAGGGTTAGAAGGCAACTATTACAGTTACTTTAGCAAATATACGTAGATATGGGATGCTTATTCCGGCGGAAGCGGTCTCACAGCTCAATTCACAACGACAATCTCATTGCCATGCAACTTCGGCACTACCGGGTGTAGGTCCGGCGTAGAACAATATTCCATGTCATGCTGCAAACCATAAGCCGATAGTCTTTTGTAGTGAGAGCTGTCTTTAAGGAATTCAATATAATTCCCACCTCCTGTAGCACGGTGCAAATGGCGGGCACCTCTCGCTGCATCGCAGTTTATATCAAAAGAGTCGCCGATACGGTCTATTACTGCACCCGCAAAAAGGGTATCTTCCAGATTGAACTTATCCTTCCACGAGGCACAACCAAGAAGCACATTCTTATTCTGCGCCAAAAGATAATCGCACAAAACAGCGAGGTTCAGGAAAGAACCGATAACGATCTCAGCCGCGTCCTGCACCATGTGCAGCAGCCTTGTACCGTTTGTCGTGGTTAGCACCAACGTCTTGTCTTTAATAAACGCGGCCGGATATTCAAGAGGAGAGTTGCCATACTGTAAACCCTCCGCCACTTTACCATCACGCTCACCTGCTGTTAGGCTGTTAGGTATCTTCTGTCCTAAGTCTATACATTCCGATACCGACGCTACCGGCACAACACTCTTGGCACCATTGTGCAGCGCAGCAGTAATTGTGGAGGTTGCCCTGAATATATCAATGATAACTACCACAGTTCCTTTCGTGTTGTATAAATGCAACAGGGCCGGAGACAGGCAAACCTCAAGGGATGGTTTTACTACACTCATTTACGTCAGATTTTCGATTGGGGTTCGTATCAAAAAGCCTCCGTTAAACGGAGGCTTTTGTATTTTCTGCAAAATTAGCTGAATCTGATCTGGATATTAGTATACCCACATATCGTGTTCCTTATTAAATATCTCTTCGGCAACCTTTTTGCCTTCATAAAGAGACTCCATTGGATTCAGATGATCCTGGAAACTTTCGCCATAGCCCCCTCCGATAGAACCGAACGGATTGCTCACCTTCGTGATGCGGCTAGAGAACATCCGTGATTCAAAGAACTCGTCCCAAGTAGCGCGGAACATATCGTTATGAGGATTGAACACTTCGTAATTAGCGAGAAGCCCACGGATATCCGGATAATACAACCAGAACATAGATTGAGGACCGCGATAAACTCCGTCATCGCCATAAAGGTCTTGTACAGGTGCGATACCAACTATACGTACCACCATTTGTCCCTGATTACGGTCAAATATCCAGTCTTCTTTAAGTTTGTATCGTGTGATGGTCTCAGGCCTGAAGTCTGAGATACGCACCTGACGGATCTCTTCGCCGGTTGTAGGATCCTCCAGCACAACAGTATCCCTCTTACCTGCAACCTTTTCCATGATCTGTTCTTTAGTAAGAACAGTAGTGAAACGGTCATCGAACGTACCGTATGCTACGATCTTTCCTTTCTTGATAGCATCGATCAGTATCTCAATGAACATACCACCTCCGGTGTGCTCATCGCCTGCATACCTGAAAGCAACGTTCTGTTTTTCGCGGGTATCGATCTCGCGCCAAACCCTCTTCTTCCAAAGGATGTCGGATTCCCTGATGTTCTGCCATGGAATTGGCTGCCTCATGCGATCCTTCAACGGAATGCGATCGTAAGCACCATCCGGCGTGCGCGACGGCAACCAGTCTTTGTTTACACCTGAGTTTGCCCCCGATACCATTGGATCGGTAGAACCCGACTGTGCAAAAACTGAACTGCCACACATCATCAGCATTGCTGCAACTGTAAGCTTGTATGATTTCAGAACGGTCATATCCTTCTGTAATTTTTTACTATGTTAACTATTCTTCTTAACTACTTTTCAAAAAATTCTAGTTCAACGAGAACACCAGAGAAGCGAGATCCCTGACTTTGCCGTCCGGACCCACTGCTTTGATACCTTCAATAAACACTTTGTCACCAGGACGCAACATATCCATTGCCTTCTTGATCTCTGACTTATCACCAAAGCGACAGCCGGTCTGGCTCGTTGTCTTGAACGGACCTACAACCTCCCTGCCTTTAGGCAGCACACTAAATTCAAATTGTGTGATCTTGAACTTCGCATCAAAGTCGAAGTTTTCAAGAATTGCTGCAGGAGCGATCTGGATACGGAATAATGATGCAGACATACCTCCACCCGGAGTTCCACCAACTTTCACGATCGGATCCGGAATACGCTTAACACGCACTTCCATGCTTCCAACCTGCTTAACCGGACCCTCTTTCGTTTTCGCATTGATACCAACAGTAACCTTACCGATCTTATCTACGATGATGTTGTAGTGGCCTTTCAGAGATGAGTCACGTACTGTTGCCCCCGGAATATTGAGTGACACGTCCTCAACAGAATAACCTGCAGCAGCTACTGTTACCGGGTTTGGCACGCCGATATAGAACACGTTCATCTTGTCGAGCTGCATAGAAGCACCGGTAGTACCCACCATGTACTCGAATTTCCAATCCCTTGAAATAACACCCTGTTCTGTCTGGAGCTCGATCTTACCTTTAATGGTCTGCAGACCTGTTCCTTTTGCAACCGTTTCCCAAGGAACAACACCATTTACAGCAGGTTTTGTAGAGCCACCTCCGCTCATACCCTTTACTTCAGGTTTGTTGCTCTTGTTGAACGCTGCAAGCAGGATCGACGCTTCGATCTTGTCACCCTCAAGTGCGTAGCTTGTTTTAGGTACAGCAACCGCAGCGATCGTATCGAACTTGATGTCTTTTAAGTGTGCCTCTTCAAACAACTTATTGATTACAGCAGCTTGACTCGCACGAACGTCATTCTGGAACTTGGCAAACAAAGCGAGAGCAGCCATTACCGGCATGTGCTCAAAGTTTTCGATCGACCAGTCTCCTGTAGGGTTATGTTCGTTCTTCACAGCCGGCACAACTTGCAGTGGCATAGTCCTTGACATTGCCGCTGAGTCTGATGGTTTCACTTGCTCCAGCAAGAACTGACGCATAGCGGCAATCCTCTCGCGCAGCGTATCACCTCCATGCTTCTCAACGAGCAACAATGTGGTCGCATCGATATTATCCATTTTATCAGGCAGTGTACTGTCGTGTTCTGAATAACCACCGCCTTCTAGTACGATCCTCCTTTTCCAGTCGTTCAAATATTTTACAAACTCATCAGAACGCTTCACAACCTCGTCGGCTTTTTCTCTGTACGGACGTACTTTCTCAGCCTGCCCCGGCTGTTTTTCGTTCTCTTTGATCGCCGCATATACTTCCGCCGTTTTCTGCTCTATCGACTGATTCGACTTGTCGATACTCATACTCAACGTCTTGAAGGCGTTCAGGATCTCGTTTGATACGTTTAGGGCCAGCAGGGCTGTCAACACCAGATACATCAGGTTGATCATGAGCTGCCGCGGCTCTTTAGGTATAGACATTCTTTATCTTTTACTATTCGTTAGTAATATAGTTATATTTCTGTACTAAATGCCGGTAATTAACGACCCTGCATCGCAGAGAGCATGTTACCGTATATCTGGTTAAGTACAGTAAGGTTCTTAGCCAGAAGCGCGATCTGCTCTTTAGTGTTGGCTGCATCTTTAGCGCTGTTAGCCATCGATTCTGACGCGTTCACCAGATTGCTGTAGAATTTGTTCATTGCTTTCAGATGGTTGTTCGCATCTGTTAGTTCCACTTCATAGATCTGATTCAATGTGCCCAGATTTTTAGACAGAACTTTAACCTGCTCGTGGAACTTCATTGTATCATCTGCAGCCGTGTTGAATGCACCCATTGTTTTGGTAGCACCTGCAAATGTATCTTTCATCTCGCCCAGGGCTTTTGCCGCATCACGTGCGCTTGCAGAGTATGCACCTGTAGCTGCTGTAACTTCAGATATATCTTTTATTTGATCCACAGTCTGGCCGAATTTCTGGAAATTTTCGCCAAGGCGTTTAATAACCTGAGGATTGATAGAAGACTCATCCAGCATTTTGTCAAGCGACTTAACAGCAGAACCTTCTTTCTTGTGCGCGTCTTTACCGTATTTTTCAACAGCTTCAACGTGTGGATTTTTAGTGATGTCCGGATAGAAACGCTCCCAATAATAATCAGCGTGAGGAGGGAGAAGACCCAACAGGGCAAAAAGGAACACTTCCACAGACATACCCAAAGTAAGCATGATGCTACCACCGGGCCAGTGCTGGATTTTGAAAAGCGCTCCCAACAGAACCACCGATGCACCAAGGCCGATCACAAGGTTCTTAAAGTATTTACCCCTGTCCGTTTCAAAGAATATTACGATCGAATTCATTTTTTATCCGTTTTTCTTTTACTGTTAAAAT
>JACSRV010000006.1 GCA_014879545.1 Chitinophagaceae bacterium
TTTCCGTTGGCAACAACCGAGACATATAAAGACAAAAATGGTACACTTATTTCGCAGACCGAATGGCACACCGTAGTGTTGTGGCGCGGACTGGCAGAACTGGCACAGAAGTATCTGCACAAAGGCAGCCTCATATATCTTGAAGGGCGCATTCGTACCCGATCATGGGAGGACAAAGACAAGAACCGCCGCTTCAGTACAGAGATCATAGGTGACAATTTGGTAATGCTTGACAAGAGAAAAGAGCACAACGAACTGCCATCTGTTGAAGGACTTTCGGGAGATGTGCCGGGTTTCAATGATATGAATTTTGATGCGGGAGCCGGTGCGCCCACGGCGCCAAAAGACGATCTTCCGTTCTAGCACGATCTGCGATCATATTAAATCAAGGAATGAAAATTTTACGGTTTCATTCCTTTTTTTATCTTTGATAAACTCACCAAACACAAACAACTTGGAAAGTACAGAAGGCGACACGAGCTTTTTTCCATTGCTACTGCAGGCATCAGACAGCGTTTTCACATCGTCGGGGGCCACAATACTCATCATAATCGTATTGATCCTATTACTGCTTACCGCCATAACCGCGGGAGCTGAAACAGCTTATTTTTCGCTATCGGCAAAGGATATCAATTTCCTCAAAAGCTCCGACAAATCGAGCGCGCGCACTGCGGGTCTACTGCTCGATCAGCCTAAACGACTCCTGGCCACCATTCTTGTTGCCAACAACTTCATCAACATTGCCATTGTTATCACCACTGATATGCTGGTGAAAATGATGCTACAGGGGCTGCATCTCAGTGCTGTCGTGTCGTTCCTGATACAGGTGGTATGTGTCACTTTCTTGCTGGTGCTTTTTGGCGAGGTGTTGCCCAAGGTATATGCCACGCAGAACAATCTGCGCATGGCCCTGTTTTCGGCACCGTTCCTGCAGGTATTGTCGTGGATGTTCAAGCCGGTGAGCGGATTTTTGGTGTCTTCTACCCGCTTTATTGAGGGACGTATGGGCACCAAATCTTCCAACATATCCAACGAAGACTTTGAACACGCCATAGAACTGACCGTAGGCCACTCGGCCACTCGCGAGGAGGTGAACATCTTTAAAGGAATCCTTAAGTTTGGCAATATTACAGCCCGCCAGGTGATGCGAACAAGGCTTGATGTGAGCGGTGTGGACTTCGACCTTACTTTCCCTGAGGTGCGCAAGCTGTGCATAGAGGTAGGATATTCGCGCCTGCCGGTGTTTAAGGAGAACCTGGACACGATTGTAGGCATGATCCACACAAAGGACTTTTTGCCACATATAGACAACGACGAATTTGACTGGCACGGCCTGATGCGCCCGGCGTTCTTTGTGCATGAAGGAAAGCTGATAGAGGACCTGCTGAAAGAGTTCCAGCAAAAACGCCAGCACTTCGCAGTGGTGGTGGACGAGTTTGGCGGCACTTCGGGTATCATTACGCTGGAGGATATCATGGAGGAAATAATTGGTGATATAAAGGATGAGTTTGACGAGGACGATCTGCACTTCAAGAAGATAGATGATAACAATTTCGCTTTTGAGGGAAAGACCCTCATCAACGATGTGTGCCGTATCATAGGGCTTCCGTCAGACGAGTTTGATAATGTGCGCGGTGAAAGCGATTCGCTGGCGGGACTGGTGCTGGAGATTGCGGGTAAGTTTGTAGCCGTGAACGATGTGGTGTCTCATCAGAACTATGACTTCACGATACTTGCCGTAGAGAAAATGCGTATCACCAGAGTAAAGGTCACTATCAATCCGCCGGTGGAGGACACTGAAGAATAGCCAACTAAGACAGGTTTTAAATCACCCCGACCAACGCCTGACCGTCACAGTCAGTATCTCTACATTTTGCTTTTGTTGCTAACTCAAATAATTGGCTGTCAATTATTTGCAAATCCTACTACATACAATACTATCGATCAGCAGACGTCAGGTACCTTTCCATTTCATCACCATTTTTTCACCGGGCGGTTACCGTGAAGGGGCAACAATAGGCACGCCCGGAACCAACAAGACCCGATGTGACAATTGTGGATGTGCTACCAACATCTTTTGGCAGACCCAGTGAGAACCGGCGCGCAAGGTGAACATAGCGCCATACCCGATATGTAAAATGCTCCCGTTTCGGGCGAAAAAACTAGATTTCATGATAAGTGATTGATTTATAGTGATATACAGTTTCAGAAACTCCCAAAAAACTCCCACATTTATCACGCGTTATTTTCTTAATACGTCCCGTATGTGAACAATAAAAATGCGTAAGTGAGCCGATTGCCGGAAGCAGCTAAATAGTGATAAAAATGCCACAAATAACATGCCAATAGAAGTATATGGCAGGTTTATTCAATAATAAGTTTGCTGCGCCAGGTGACGGTGGCGGTGGTGAGGTGTATGAGGTAAATGCCGGGAGGCAATGTGGTGCTTACGGGTAGGTTGTGCGTGATGGTGTGGGTACTAAGGGTGCGGCCGGCAACATCTGTAATGGTGGCGACGGCGGTGCCGCCTTGCGGCAGCTGCACCGTAAATGTGCCGTTAGTGGGATTGGGG
>JACSRV010000055.1 GCA_014879545.1 Chitinophagaceae bacterium
ATGAAAAACAAGATGAAGAAATTATTATTTGCGGTAGGTGTTGCAGTGTCGTTGTCGGGGGCAGTGGAGGCTCAGGATATACACTTTACCCAATATTTCACATCGCCATTGACATTGAACCCTGCTATGACAGGTCTGGTTACTGATGACGTAAGGTTTTCAGGTAACTATCGCTCTCAATGGGCGTCAGTGTCACCAAATCCATACGTTACAGGAACTTTTTCTTTTGACTTAGCATCTCTTAAAGGCAAACTTCCGGAGGGCGATGCGCTGGGTATTGGCGTTCTGGGCCTTTATGATAAGTCGGGTTCAGGTGGTCTTACGAACACTACTGTCGGGCTGTCAACGGCCTACCACAAGGCATTCGGCCGTGATCGTCAGCAGCATTTGTCTATTGGGTTGCAGGGTGTGTTGGTTCAGAAAAACCTGAATTTTGCTAAGTTGACCTTTGAGGATATGTACAATGCTGCGAACGGCACATTGGCGAATCCAACGAAAGAAGTATTCAATAACGCGGATCTTACTTATCCCGACTTCAACCTGGGCGTGATGTATTCGGGCAGGATCACCGATCATGCTACGTTTTATCTCGGCTACTCTAATTACCACCTTACACGTCCGGCTGAGACATTCCTGAATTCAGATACGAGCAGGATAAATTCTCGTCACTCCGGCTATATGGGTGGTTCGTTTGACATGAATCCTAATACAATTCTCTATGCAAGCGCCCTCTATCAGGCTCAGGGTGGTGCGCAGGAGTTCGTTTTTGGTGCGGCAGTTGGTTTTGTACTCAATCCGGGTCATGATGAGGAATATCAGAAGAACACTATTTTCTACCTTGGCGGGTGGTATCGTTATCTCGATGCTGTTTCTCCATACGTAGGTATCGAGTGGGCTAAAATGCGTTTGGGTATCAGCTACGATGTGAACATTTCCAGCTTCACCCCGGCAACAAGGAGCGCAGGCGCTTATGAGTTGTCTTTGATCTATTTTGGTCGCATCAACAAGCGTGAGGCTAACCCTAATTACAACTGGTCCTGTCCTAAACTTTATTAATAGGAATGAGTTTTTGAAGATATCGGAAGCCGGCTCACATGAGCCGGCTTCTTTGTTTACAGCCCCTTTGCTTTACTTACAAAGCGGTTGCCGGCAATATAGAACCTGTAGGGCAGCAATGCATCTGCACCAGCATATGCAACGCCCACCCGGGTGGTGGCGATGATCTGTGATGGCGCAATGTTCGTGCCCATATCGTGAATGGAAATTTCGTCTCCGTTAAGTGCAACGCCGGAGTGCCGAGTGTGGATGCCCAGAGCGGCGCTTAATGTTCCAGGTCCCGAGGTAAGTGCCGGAGTCAACGATGGTTTTTTCCGGCGCAATAGCATCTGGTCTAGTCCTTCCAGTGGTTCTCCGGCACGTATGAGGACAGCGTGTGGAATGCCGGCGACGTTGGTCACAACGTTAAAGAGATGATGAATGCCGTAACAGAGGTAAACGTAGCCTACACCGCCTTCTGCAAACATCACTTCAGTTCTTGCTGTGCGTCGATTGCCGAATGCATGCGATGCTTTGTCTGCAGCTCCTGCGTATGCTTCGGTCTCTGTGATCATTGCCGATGTTATTTTGCTATCGAAAGATGTAACAATTACTTTGCCAAGCAGCGATCTCGCCACGGCAACAACATCATCATTGAGGTAATAAGACACGGGTAGAACCACCTATCAAAAGTAAATTGGAAATTGCATTGGTAATGCAGTAATTTGGGCAAACATAGCTGTAGCGTAATATGCAAAAGATGTCAGGAAAAGGAGTAATATATATGGTGCCACTGCCGGTTGCGGAGGATGCGCAGCACACATTGTCGCCGGAGGTGCTACGACACACGGCTGAACTGAGGTATTACTTTGTTGAAAACGCACGCACGGCGAGGCGTTTTTTGCGTAGCCTTCACCCGTCATTGGTTCTGGAAGAGATACAATTCTCAGAGATAGATAAACATTCAGGTGCCGATACTCAGGCGCTGAAAAAGTGGATTGCAGAGGGACGGTCAATAGGGGTGATGAGTGAGGCCGGCTGTCCCGGGGTGGCAGATCCGGGTAGTGTGGTGGCAATGGTGGCCCACGAGATGGGGGCAAAGGTGATCCCTTTGACGGGCCCCAGTTCCATATTGCTTGCACTGATGGCCTCCGGGCTCAACGGGCAGAGTTTCGCGTTTCATGGATACCTGCCTGTGAAAGAGCCGGCAAGGGGAAAGCGCATAAAGGAGTTGGAGGTGATCTCGCAAAAAGAACGACAAACACAGATATTCATTGAGACGCCATACCGGAATAGTCAGATGATGACAGACCTGGTGAAGAACTGCCATCCCCGCACCAGAATATGCATGGCGCTGGACATATCTGGTCCGGCGGAGCGGATACAGACCATGACCGCTTCCGAATGGAAAGCGCAACTGCCTGAGTATGAAAAAAAGCCTGCTGTTTTCCTGCTACTTGGGTAGTAACCCGGTTATTGTTGTTTGATAATTAGCATGCTATAAAGTAAATAAATAT
>JACSRV010000087.1 GCA_014879545.1 Chitinophagaceae bacterium
ACCACTACAGTATACACTCCAGATGCCAACGGAGTGGCTCCGTATATTATCGGGTTCTGCGCAAACGACGTGAACGAGTTAGGTCCTGTCCATGAATAAGACACACCCGCTGTGCCTGAATTAGCAAACAACAACAATGTATCTTCCTGACAAATCGTAGCACCCGGAGGACCAGGGCTATTCGTCGATACTACAGGAACTTCCGGAGTACTATCAACAACTGTGTTGATAGTAATGATCTGCGAAGGACAACCTGCAAGTGTCACCACAACTGAGTATGTTCCGCTGTTTGCCGTTATCGCCGGGCTGATAGAAGGATACTGCAACGTCGACGTAAAACCAAGCGGCCCCGACCACGCAAACACCGATCCCGGAAGACCTGTCGTTGTAAGATTCAACGACCCACCTGAACAGATCGGCGAGTTACTACCCACTATCGGCACCGGTGTCACATTAACCGAAACAACCGTAGATGCCGAGCTGTTACATATCCCCCTGCTTACCGTCACAGAATATGTTCCTGCATTGGTTGCACTTACACTCGGAATACTTGGATTCTGCAATGTAGAAGTAAAGCCTGATGGCCCGGTCCAGCTGTAGGTCACTCCCGGCGTAGCTGTTGAGCTCGTCAGGAACAATGTCGAGTCCGCGCACACCGGTGAGTTACTACTCACAATAGGCACCGCCGGCGTGGTATCTACCGCCACCGTCACTGTCGCACTATCTATACATCCGTTCAGATTCGTTATAACCTTGTAGTCGCCGCTCATGCCGGTGATCGCCCCCGGAATTGTAGGATCCGATGCCGTTGACGTGTAGCCCAGCGGCCCTGTCCAACTCCACGTCTCACCCGCATAATCCGGGTTAGAATACAACAGCAACGGATTACCCGAACATACAGGCGGATTGTAGGTAGCCGTCACATAAGGGCGTTTCTTGATCATTACATGCGTACTGGCAGTATCACTGGAAGTGCCTATCGTTCTTATCACATAATACCAACCCGTGTCAGCCATTGCGCTCGGCAACTTGAATGTATTTTGGGTCGCCGCAATTGTTGCGCCAACCAATCCCGGACCATACCACTGATAGGTAGCACCCAATGAGTCGCCATGCGAATACAAATGCAATGTATCGCCTTCACATCTTGCTGCCGAATCCGGCGAATTACTGCTGGCACTAAAACACGGAAATACAGTCAGGTAGAAGACCTTTGTATTACACGAATACATACCTATCGAACTGTCCGTTCCCGTAATGGTGAAAGTTGTTGGCCCCGACAACGCAGCGATTGTGATGTTGTTGGTCACACCCGTGGTACTCGCAAGTCCTGTCGACGGTGCCCACGTCCACTTGCCCCAAGTCCAGCAGCGCTCGTCTCCATATTTTATACTCACAGGCAACACCGTCAGACCCGGAGTAGTGCATGCCGAGAATGTGTCATAATCCGGTGTCGGTGGAAACTCAGAGAGCTTCTCCACTCCGTTGATAACGATCCTCGGGTCCGGGAATGCACTGTCGATACTGGTTTTGCGGTCGAAGATGTATGCATACGATACAGCTGCACTATCATTAGCAGCAATAGTGCCAATATTAAACGTTAGCCAGATACCAACGTCTGCCAAATTGTTCGACCCCAGCGCCCCTATGTCAGGCGCAGTCGTAGGCAATGCCCACAGAAACGCCGGCGTTGTGGTAGGTGTCAATCCTGATGCCAGGTATCCGCATTTTGCCCTGCAATCCTTTGTCGCCAGCGCAAGATAGCTGTTCACCGAATCATAAGCAGGCACCGTTGTCGACCCCGCAGACTCACCATTCGCACTCACCATCACCCTGTGTCGCGCGTCTTCATTCTGATGAACGATCCTGTTCCTTGTCACCGGTCCCGCTCCCCAGAACGATACGTTGTCCGGATCCAGTGTTCGCTCGTAATAGATATCGGCAATTGGTGCTGCCGTAGTGTTTCTGATAATGGTAGTGATAATGATCCAGGACCCTTCAGTATCTATCCTTGTCTCCTGCCTCAGACTCAATCCCGCAACTCCCCCGGTCCATGTGCCTTTTATCACACCGCCGGCGTTCGAATATCCGGTCATAGTTCCCGGCACGTCATATTCTCCTGTACACAATCCGCCCCACGCACCATTCCTGTATTCTGTCGCACCAACCTGCAGGCTCCAACCTTCCTGCGGATATCCCGGCTGACTGTATGGCCCCATCAATGCCGGCGAACCCGTTCCCCATCCGTCATGCCCCCAGTCGTAACTCATATCCATTGCCGCCCCGGGAGTGAACGTGACCACCGTCGGGAAACAGCACGAATGCGTATGATAGGTGATCGGCGACGTGCATGTCCCGAAACCACCCATCTGATTAATACCTACCTCCACCCAGTGCCCCTGCAGAAAACAATCCGTCCCAACCATCTGAGCACTGGCGCCGACCCAACCAAACAGGGCGACCATCGCTAAAAGTAAATTGCGCAATTTCATATACTTTCTGTCAAAAGGTAAATGATCAAGTCACTACAGTCGCCGTCACCTCCCGGCAACCACGCTGCACAGCTAATCTTCTACAAATTAGACAGAAATTCTATTAAAAAGGTGGGGCAAAATAGCGGCGCGGGCATTCAGAGAAAAATTGGCCAACGCGGCAAAATAGGCGCTTTCAAAAATCCTGCCACACAACCAATTAATATTCAATCACATACAAAACCAAGCGCATATACACCGACTTATTTCCTCAACCGAAGTTCTTTACATATTTTTTAAAATATTCTTACCAACCCTTCGGAATCATGCTGTACGGTAAGAAATAGCCCCGTAAAACACCTTCCCATACCCGGCAATAAGCTGCGCCCTGTCGGTGCCGTTGATGATGCGGCGCGCATTCACCCAGTCTTCGGTTTCACCGGCAAAATAGTCCGCCAGTTTCTTCCCCGTGAACATGCCCTTCGTCATACCCACGAACATGATCTTCGTAGCATTGGCCAGGTCCATGGCCAGATCAGGGTTGTTCAGCAGATCCGCCTTCAGCAGCTTGCCAAACTTGTCGTAGTTCTCCTTCCAGGTCAGCTGCACAAAACCCCGACCGTAATATACCTTGCCGGTCACCGGGTCGGGCTTGCCGTAGGGACGCCCTGCCCCCTTGCCATATTCGGCTATGGGCTGCATGGTTGTTGCCGTTTCATGAAACGTAGTGGCCAGCATGTATGCCAGAAAACGGTCGTCGCTGTTGGCATAGTTCTTTTCCCATTCGTCCAGAATCGCGGTCATGCCGTTTACCTGTGCCTGCTTCAATGTGCCGTTGAAAAGACCACCCCTTACAACCTGAAAGAAGTTGGCCCTGTTGATGATGTGTGCCATGATGAAAGATTTAGTGTACCTAAATATACAACACAAAACACATTTCAGGTATGCCCTCAAAAAAACGAATGCCCCGGAAAACCGGAGCATTCGTGTATCCTCAATTATTATCAGTTGGCAACCAAGGACAAACCTCCCGCCTCTGTCAACCGCCTTTCAGCAGCCGGGGAAGTGGTTATCCTTACGCGTCTGCCTTCATCATCTTCTGGTATTTCTTGCGGTCTTCTTCGTCCAGCATTATCTTGCGCAGACGGATGTTCTGTGGTGTCACTTCTATACACTCATCCTGCTGAATGTACTCCATGCACTCTTCCAGGGTCATCTGTATCTTCGGAACGATACGAACCGAATCATCGGTACCGCTCGCACGCATGTTGGTCAGTTTTTTGGTCTCTACAATGTTCACCACCAGATCTCCCGGCTTGATGTGCTCACCTATGATCTGACCACCATATACTTCCTGTCCCGGATCGATGAAGAATGCACCACGGTCCTGAAGTTTGTCGATAGAGTAACCCGTTGCAGGTCCACCGGCTTTAGCCAGCAACACACCATTGTTACGACCCGGTATAAAGCCCTTCCATGGTTTGTACTCAGCAAAGCGGTGCGCCATCACAGCCTCACCTGCAGTGTTGGTCAGCATCTGCGAACGCAGACCTATCAACCCGCGCGATGGGATGTCGAACTCCAGGTGCTGCATCTCGCCCTTGGTCTCCATGATGTGCATTTCGCCCTTGCGCTGCGTCACCAGGTCTATCACCTTGCCGCTGAACTCCGATGGCACATCTACCACCAGCACCTCATACGGCTCGCATTTTTTACCGTCTATTTCTTTTACAATTACCTGCGGCTGGCCCACTGTCAGCTCATAACCCTCACGGCGCATTGTCTCTACCAACACACTCAGGTGAAGGATACCACGACCATACACCAGGAACTTGTCAGCGTCATCAGTTTCCTGCACACGCAATGCCAGGTTCTTTTCCAGTTCTTTCATCAGCCTGTCGCGTATGTGGCGGCTCGTCACAAACTTACCTTCCTTACCAAAGAAAGGCGAGTTGTTGATGCTAAACTGCATGTTCATCGTTGGCTCATCTATCGGGATGATCTCTACTGCTTCCGGGTTCTCAGCATCGGCAATAGTTTCACCTATCTGGAAACCTTCTATACCTACCACAGCACAAATGTCGCCGCACTGCACCTCAGTCACACGCTTCTTGCCCATGTCCACAAATACATACAGCTCCTTTATCTTACTGCGCACCATAGTGCCGTCAATCTTACACAGCATTACAGACTGACCTTCTTTCAGCGTACCCCTCACTACCTTGCCTATTGCTATACGGCCCAGGAACGAAGAGTAGTCGAGCGATGTCACCTGCATCTGCACAGGGCCTTCCACTACCTTAGGTGCAGGCACTTTCTCCAGAATGGTATCCAGTACCGCAGTGATGTCGGTAGTAGGCTCCAATGATGTATTGAACCAGCCCTGCTTTGAAGAACCGTACAGTGTAGGGAAGTTCAGCTGCTCTTCGGTAGCATCCAGCTGGAAGAACAGTTCAAATACCGCGTCATGAACCTCGTCAGGGCGGCAGTTAGGCTTATCCACCTTGTTGATCACCACTATCGGGTGCAGGTTCAGGTTCAGCGCCTTCTGCAGCACAAAACGTGTCTGTGGCATAGGGCCCTCAAAGGCATCCACCAGCAGCAACACACCATCCGCCATCTTCAACACACGCTCCACTTCTCCGCCAAAGTCGGCGTGACCCGGCGTGTCTATCACATTTATCTTCACACCCTTGTAGGTAACGCTCACATTCTTTGCCAGAATGGTGATACCGCGCTCACGCTCCAGGTCGTTGCTGTCCATGATCAGCTCGCCCGTTTCCTGATTGTCACGAAAGACGTTCGTACTGTGTAATATCTTGTCAACCAATGTTGTCTTTCCGTGGTCAACGTGCGCGATGATCGCTATATTCCTGATCTCCATATTCTATTGTTGTTCAGCCTTGTTTTATGAGGTCGCTGAAGGACTTTGTTCTGATGTTAGTACTGACCCTTTCCTTATTTGCGACCGAACGCGAGGCACTGCGCTCTTTCTGCTTCACCCCCTCCTTGGGAGAGGGCCGGGGAGAGGTCTCTCCTTTTTTTCAGCGTGCAAAGGTACGTATTATATCTATACAAAAATCACTTATGGGTTAATTGTACATCAATTCTCCTCCAAATACAATACGCCTCCGCGGGTTGTTCCCGCAGAGGCGTCGCTTTCATGGGTGGGGTATAGGTCATTACTTCAGCGGCATCTCATCGGCGCTGGGGCCATAGCTGCCCGGTATCTTCACGTCCAGCAGGCGCAAAAACACGCCCAGCTGCGCACGGTGGTGCACTATCTGGCAATACGTCATCCTTATCACCTCGGCCTTGCTGCTGGTGCTGAATATCTGTTCGCCGTTGCGCAGTGTCCACATATCGGCCAGTTGGGCTTCGGTGGCTTTTTCCAGGTGGACGCGGCCATCGGCCAGGGTCTTTTCAAAATACGCCAGCAGGTCGGTGTTGTTGGTCAGCTGCACGGGTGCATAGGGGCTGGTGGCAAAATCCAGTTCGCTGGTTGTCAGTGCCACTGTGACCCAGCCGGGCAACTCAGCAATGTGCGTGGCCAGTGCGCGCACCGTCATGCTGCGCGGGTGCGGCTGCCAGTCATACTTGTCTTCGGGAATACACGCCAGCATTTTGCGTGTTGTCTGGGCTTCCTGCTCCATTTCTTTGAGCAGCATTGGAATGATGTGCATAGGTAGATCGTTTTATTGTACCACAAAGCTCCTACCCCTCACTGACAACCCTATGGCAGTCTCTTTTTTGACCCCGAAATTTTTTTTCTAATAATCTACCGGCAGCCCTTTCATGTAGTCTCCCACCGCCACATGGTCGGTGCGGGTAAAGGGGATACCACAGTTCCGCAGCGATCTAATGCGCGACACCCTGAAGTCGCGGTAATCGGCACGCACATGGCACCACGCTATCAGGTGCCAGTTCAGCGCATAGAATATAAGCCCTATCGGCTCCACCCGCCGCACACACTCCTCGTCCTTCAGATTGCGGTAACAGATCTCCACCACCATCTTGTCTGATATGGCCTGCTGCAGGCCCGACAAGTATTCATAACTGTGGTCTATGCAGGCCGGCAGCTGCATCTTTATCTTATTGTCCAGCTCCTCCAGCCGCTGTTTGTCGCCCGTCTTCATCACCGCCTTCACCTTGTGCAGCGCTGTGGCATAGTGTTGTTGTATGGACCGGTCGGTGAAAGCAGCCACCACACTCTCCGATAGCAGCAGCGCATTGGCCTCCTCGGTGCTGAACGATACGGGCGGCAGAAAATAGCCCTGCACCACAAAGTAGCCCCTGCCTGCCTCAAAGCTCACCGGCACTCCCTGCTCGCACAGCGCTTTCACATCGCGGTACACCGTGCGTACACTTATATCAAAACGCTCGGCTATCTTCTCGGCAGGCACATACCTGCGCGACTGCAGCAGCGTCAGTATCCCGAACAACCTATCTATACGGTTCATGGCAAAAGAAATTTTCAGGTCATCAGCCGTCACTACTCCCGCTACACCCCGCAAATCTACCCACACAACCGCAGCACTCATAGCCCCTGAAACATTTTGTGGATATGTCTTTACACAGCACCACCACTACCATAGTAATTATCACTTTGTCACCAGCCACATATCTCCGTGGCATCGTCAGTGTCGCCTGTCCCGCCCCTTGCGGGATCACTCACTTGTACGTTCGGGGCACTGGGCATCGTGGCATTATCACTTAACCAATACTACCTTACCCTTACCCACAATTCGGTTGTTAACCGAAGCAACGTATATGTAAACGCCCGACGACAAAGCACCTGTGTTCCAATCATAACCACCCGATTTCGCAGGCATCGTATATTCAAACACCGTCTCACCCAGCGTATTCATTACTGTCAGTCTCACCCCTTCTGTATTGTTTGCCGGGGTGATGCACTCAAAACGTACATCCCCCTTACTTGGGTTCGGATATGCGCTCACTCTATACACTGGTGTATTCTCTTTTGTACGGTCCTTTATCCGGCGCGGAAATTTAGAGACCGGCGGTGCTGCAGCGCATGGAAAATGAGAGATCGGATCGGTCTTGGCATTTCCGGCAAAGACCCTTGAAGCCCTTAAATCCAGTGCTGGATATGCATCCAATGACAAAAGTTGCATGTCCGTGTCGGAAAGTTGGTAAATACTACGCCCGCTGGCATGCGCATCAAGCAGCACCTCCAGATACGTCTTCATATACCTGTGCGCCACCATTCCGGCGGAATCCAGATACTGTGTATCAATTGCATTGAAGGAACTTATTATTGAGTTATACTCACCTTTCAGGTACTTGATTCCAAGCCGTTCATACTGCATCTCGGTCTTACCAATTGTTGCCAACCAACTATCCACACTGTCAATGCTGTGATAGAAACTATTGCTGTCATTCAGGTAATACACACTGTTTGTATCCAGACAAACGCCCGCAAAAGTTGTGTCTGTTACTGCTACGTTTGTGTCAATCGGCGACTTCAATGCCATCAACACCATCCCGGCTGTTTCGTCCATCGCCGCTCCTGCCGACCTCGCTGTCCCTTCAAGTGTGGCACGTCCGGTCAACGTCGAACAAGCAACTGCCCAAAGATCAGTGAAATCCTGTGGAGTCATACCCGCAATGTCGGCCAGATCATTTAGCTCATCATAATCTGCTATCACTTCAGGATTCTCAGCCAACAGAGCTACAACGTCCTCATAATTTGTCTGGCTGGCTACCTCTGCCACCTTTCTGAATGCGGTAGCAGAAAGGTACGGCGAAATATTACCGAGCGCGCTGAACATGGCTGTATAATCGGAACTCGTATCAATGAAATTTACTACCGAATCAGTATTCCCTCGGTCTATCGCTTCCGCCATTGCAGCAACTGCCGTCTGATATTCAGCCCTATGAGTGTAGTAGGCGGCCTTGTAGCCGGCAAGGGAAGAGAGATCCAGCGAAGAAGTAGTTGACGTCATATAGCTCGGGTAGGCGGTGCTGCTTCCCGAGCCCGTAGGAATTGTCATCGGACAGGCGTCTACTACTGCATAATGTAGTGAAGCATTCCCCGAGAGTGTCGGCGTACCTGTGTGATTGAAATATTGTAGCGGCCTGTTAAAATTAGGATTCACAATATTTTTAGTAGACCCCGAAAAAGAATTACTTGCACTGGTATAGTACGTTGGCCCCCGCTGCTGCACACCTAAACCCTCATAGTCATAGGAACCGCCCGAGTAAATATCGTTGGTATTCGTATTGAATGTATTGCACGAAACCTGCAATCCATATCCTGCATATGAGGGGTGATGAGTCCTGTTGTCGCCCAGCCCCAATACTCCATAGGTAAGGTGGTCAAAAGAATTTCGGTAGATCCTGTTGGTATAGTTACCCGAATTTATCGCAAGCACACCTATATTGTGCCACGGGCTCACACCAAATGAATTTGTAACCCCCGAGAAGGTATTGCCCTCTACCCTGTATATTTTCGAACTTTGTGTAAGCACGCCTATGTTCCTTCCGCAACTCGCGGGCAATCCAGCCGAACTTTCCATAAATGTGTTTACAATCCCCCTGCCGATCCTGAACACGCACCTGGTCACTGACACTCCTTCGTGTACGGAAATTTGTACACCCACTGTCGATGTATCAAAGTCCGCTCGGTCTATTGTTACCGTACCTACTGCCAGGCCCGGCGCCGATGCACGCGTATAAACCCCGTTTCGCAATCCTTTAAAACGGCACCTCGTCTCCGTCCCCGCACATCCTGCCGGACCGGTTACTGCACAAAATGGAACAACATTAAACCCGGAATTTATAGCCTGAATGCCATCAACAAACCCGCTGTAGGGATAGCGCCGCTCAATAAAACTGCACCCTCTGAAATTTACACCCTCCACACCTTGAAGTTGCACCATTTTCGATGGCGCTGCTGCGCCTGCAATGCTCTTATAATCACCGTTCAACTCAAACCTTGAGAGAAAAAAATATGACAAATTAGGAACAACAATAGCCCCTGACATATTGTGATACTCTTCAAAAGAAACTGCAGTTCTATTATTACGAAACGTACTACTTAAAACCTGAACAATGCCACCCGATCCGTGTGGGTAGTATACAGGGTCAGGGTTGAAGTTGGTTACGCCTGTGACAGCATGTTCAACTACGCTATTATTCTTTATCACCACCCACCCCTGATGAGAAGCATCTTGACTCGCAGACGAATTTCCCCACGCTTGAATTCCGCCCCACATACTACCATCACACGAATTAGTTAGTGTTGACGAATCTACTATCAACCTGCCTCCTGGCTCAACCCGGATCACACCATTTTGTGGCATATATATCTTCGTCTTGGATATCCGCAATGTGCTACCCGGCTTTATCCTGACATTGCCGTAAACGATACGATCTTTATTCCATGTCGTGTTGGATGATATAACAATCTCGTCTGCTTGGTCGGTACCATCATTAGGGATTGTTGTTTCCCATATCCCCCTTCCGTATGTAGCTGCCCGCAATTTGCGCGAACAATAATTAATGTCGAGATCCACAACGATACAAGCGGGCATGCCGGTATTAAAACACTTCCACTCGACTGAATTAGTCCTGAAATAGGTCAGGTCTGACGGATGGGGATTGTAAAATGTAGCCGGATCAAGCGTGCTGAAATCACACCTGTAAACGCCGATATCCGTTGCGGCATATAATATGTTACGATTAGCCTTGTCAACAATTATTTTGTTCACCGGGAAGTTTGGCAACCCTCTCGAAACATCTATCCAGGTAGTTCCATAATCTGTTGTATAGAGTACCCTGTCGGTCATATCGTCCGGGTCAATGGTGGTTGATGCATATAAAATGTTACCAAATGCAACCCACATACGGGCAGCATTATCATGGGCAACTTCTATGTCATTTATCCTTGCCACACCAAGCGATCTAGGTTTCAACTGCGCCCAAGTGGGTGGGGACGTTGACAAATTAAAGGATCTAAATAATTTTTTGTTATATTTACTCTCTGTACTCAATGTCCAGTCGCCCGCCCCTCTATAAGCAACATAGGCGGTATCCAAATTGGTGTTTTCCGCTATCACAATATCACAAATCATTGGACTATCCTCTCTTGCAATTGGTTGCACGTCAAAGAATGCTTCGTCCCATGCGGCGTCGGCAAGACCCTTTTGCCATACTCCTCGGTAACCAATATATGCACTGTTATTTTCGTCAAAATACAATGGGCGTTGGTAATTATTAAACGGGCTATAACCTGCTGATACAGCATCATCCGGATGACTCAGAAACGGAAAGGATATAGTGCTCCCAGAAAACGACGCAGCCCTCAATTTAGGAAAATTTTGTTCGGTGTAAACCGTTTTCACCCCCTTTCGCGCGAACGCAGAAAGATAATTATCACCACCCAAAGTGGTTTCCTTATTCCATTGGGGATTTCTGTTCTGAACAAAGGTAAACCCACCGTTATCGTGTGTTCCGCCATGAATAATGCCGTCATCTACATCGCACAACGCAAGCCCATAAAACTCCTGAACACACAAACTATCACCGGTAACACTCTTGAAATCTAGTTCTCCATTTTTCTTTATTTCGACACCACCATCTGTCGCACCGATCAAAAAATCGCCGTTATCATCTAAATAAGATGCCGAAGCATAGATTTGGATAGCCCTCCCATCAGCGTGTGTATTGCCCTGCACTTCAAAGAATGTATTACCAAAATTCGTAGACTTAAAGAAGCTATTTTGGCCATCATGATTGGTGCAGTACATTACTCTGGTATTATCTGGCGAAACTTCAAGATATTGGAACGGTTGTTCTACAGGGACGGTATTTTGAGGATCCATCTCCAAAAAATAGACACTTCCGGTTGAAAGTGGCATTTTTATGAGATACCCATGATCAACACTTCCTTTGCCATGAAGCAACATGAAAACTGTATCGCCGGAACTGACCGACATATCCGATATGTAATCCCAGTTAACTGTATCATGTGGCGAAGGAACCACAACATCGTACTCAGCCCAATCGTCAGTAACGAAGTTATAACTGTAAACATGCAAATCTTGGTCGTGATCGTCGGCACTGAAAAGTGCAACATTGGGTGTCGTTCTTGAGTACTCTATATCTGTTACCCGTTTAATATCAGTGCCTGAACCAGGGCTTTTTATCGACCATATCCCTGTTCCATCATTAAAAAATATCTTGTTGTTTTTTATAGAATATATTTTCGACGAACCTGGAACAAACTTCATTCCAACTGTAGCACCTTCGAGGAAATCCGGAAATGCTAGTGGATCCAGGATCGATCGGAACACCGCATCATGATACCAATGTTGTCCACCATCGAAAGAATGAATGATCCCCATATCGTATCCATTACTTTTGCCACTTGTTGCGATAGTGCTGAGCCTTAAATGTATTTCATTAGTATCCAAAGGACTCACCGCCATAGCTGAAATCGCAATTGTACCAGGTATCTGCGTTCCATAAGCACCTGTCGTCACTCTGTCTGTGATACATCGCCAGGTATGCCCGGTGTCCCTTGTCTCCCACAAACCACCGGAATTCGCTCCTGCACGCATATGAGCAATGTTGTTTGGATTTGCCCAAACACAATTAATGCGCCCGGCATGATCTTGAACACCTGCACCATAGTAATTGTTATAGGGTCCTATACATTTCCAGTTTGGCGTGTATGGCGACATAGCAGCACAATACCCCGTGGGAGTAGTAAGGTAGTGCATCAGCTCCCGCCCCAATGGCGCGAAAATATCTTCACCAACAGGGCAAATGCTTCTGCGATTGTCCGCCCACATATACCACCTTGTAAATGCATTTGCCCTCCCACCTTCAGTTGTATCGTTCCCAGAGGTATCAAGGATAGCCATATGCGCCACTACCGCGTCCTCAAAAGTAATAGATGCCATGCGGTACCGAAGCGCAGAATCAGTTTGCCCATAACTGTTATTGAAAATAAAAAATACGAAAAGTAAGAGCAGTTTGCTCGTTAATTTTTTTTTCATGGTTTTTGGATTTTAGCGGTTTATTTGAAAAAGCTTATTGCAGGCAGGTCCCGTTTCGGATAAAATAGAAACGGTATAGATACCTTGTGATATCGAAGCAGTATTTATAGAAGCATGTGCAGAACCCTTTGGTATGGTGCATCGCAAAACAACACGGCCAACTATATCCGTGACCGTTACCTGATACGCCACATGGGTTAGATTCGTTTCTATGGTCAACTCTGTGTAGGCAGGATTGGGAAAGATATTGTAGCTCCGCTGTGCCGCGGCATCCATGCCATCTACACCTGCATCCGATGGGCCGAATACCGCAAGAAATACGTCCCAGGCACCTCTATACGGAATCGCAGCAAAATCACCATCCAGATTGACTGAAAATCCGCCTGCCAAAACAAAACCTCCCGGCAATGGATAGATCATATCGCCACGGTCCAAGTCTTTGCTTTGCAGAATTTTTGATTGTAATAGCGTGCCGGTTGCGCTTGTGTGAACAATGTAAACATCCTCATTTGTAGTTGCGGTCTTTACCGAGCCGTTCATCCAGATTGTGCCATCGGTTGCCCTACATACCGATGTCACATTTTCGTACCCTGTGGTGCCGTAACAATTCTCCCACAAAATTGTTCCTGAGGTATCCACTTCGAGTAGCCAGTAATCTTCACCGCCTATGAAATGATGCACATCACCATCGGCTGATAAGGTGTAGCAGGCAATTACCAGCCCCCCCGTTCCGTTGGGACAGGCCGAAACATTTCGCTCGCTTTCACTACCCCCATACATCCGCCGCCATATTATCCCGCCCGTGTCATTACAGTGGGCAACAAATACATCGGCTCTGCCATGATTGCCAACACAGTCAAGGTCAGTGGACGCCGATTTTCCAACAATATAATAATCGCCACTAAGCCCCGGCACTAACACACCCCGATCTTCGTCCTCAGTTCCCCCTATTACTTTGCTCCAAACTTTATTCCCGCTGCTGTCCAGCTTCACCAGCCAGAAGTCCTGTGTTTCCCACGTTCCATAATGTACCTGTACATTGGTATCTATGTAATGGCTCGTACACAGCAATAAATACCCCCCGTCGGTAGTTGGCAGTGTCGAATGCAGTTTCACTGCCATGCCTTTACTGTAGTTTTTCTGCCATACCTCACCACCGGTAGCATCGTACTTTTTTATGAGCGCACCACTTGCTTTAAAGTCTCCGATCAAAATATCTGTACCATCTGGTTGGGGATATAAGAAAAGAAAATTACTATCACCCTCTGTGCCAAAACACTTGCTCCATTCAGCTACTGAAGCATCACTATTGAATTTTGTAAAGATCATTCGCCTTTCAACCGGTGAACAAAAAGAGTCAAGGTTACCTGTACCGGGAGGAGAGTTTGATGCCATCCGGGTAATAAAACCACCATCAGGCGTGGGCAGCACCCACGATGAAATGGACTCTGATGCGCTACCACCAATGCTC
>JACSRV010000005.1 GCA_014879545.1 Chitinophagaceae bacterium
TGCAGGTCGCGGGCAATACCCAGCAGGGCATCGGTGAGCAGGTGGCTGTCATTTGCCGATGTAGATCGACCTGCCTTTGCGGCTTCTCCCAATTGCGCTCTATGATATCCACCCAGTGCACCACCGAACCGGTTGGCCGTATCGGCAATCAATAAAACCCGTTTGCATAAGTCGTCGTAAAGTGTGCGCTTGCCCAGCCAGTAGTCGTCTCCATAGGTCTTGTGGAATTGTGCTGTCAGGGTCGGGTGATTTAGCGTTTGACCGCACAGGTTCAATGAAATAAGTAACAGAACATTGCTGATCGCCAATGCTGCCGTCTTGGATATTATGCCGGTATGGTGTTTAAAACGCATGTTGCGTATCACAAGTAAAATTACGGTAGAAACGGTTGCCTGATAATCGTTTTTAGTTTCTCCGGGGCCGTTCGTCTCATATCGCTGAGGTAGATCTCTCTGTGTTTACCGCTTAGTTTATGACCGGCCGAACCAATGAATGCGTGCAATTTGGCGATTGTTTCTGCTTCCTCACTGAATGGGCCCATATGCATGATCTGAGCACATTTTCCTTCCTGCATTTTTTCGAGTCTTACTGCTTCTAGATTTTCCGTTTTCTTCTTGTTTTTTAGTTGTTCCGTGGCCTGATCTACCATCTCTTCTGTTATGAAGTCGGGTTGCATTATCATTAGTGTCCATTTCCAGTTTTGTTTGTTGCCCGATGAAAAATCATTCATGTCATCAGCCCACCACAATCCTTCAAGCGGCATCACACCATAGTCAATCTGAAGAGGACCTTTTTTGCAAGCAAATTTGATAGTGTAAGAGAGACTATACAACGCTTCAATAGCCCGGGTGAAGTGGGGGCTATCAGGCGCACCTTTTCCGTCACACATAAGGAATTGCATTTCCGGAACGTCAACTACTATTGGTGTTTCCGCCGGACAGCTGTAAAGCTGCTTGTACTGCTTCTTAAGGTCTTTCTTTTCCATTCTTGCCGATGTATGGCAAATGTAGGGGGCGAGGATGTAAAATGAAGTGACGCTGATCACCATCTCTAGTCATACCCGATGCAGGTAGTTAATGAGATAGCGTAACTTGCGGGAATGTTACAGGTAAACTTTTCACCATTTCCTATCCTGATTACCGAGCGGCTTGTGCTACGTAGAACCGAATTGGCGGATGCTCCGTCGCTGTTTTATTTGCGTAGTCACGACGATGTAATGCGGTTCATAGACAGGCCGAGGCCGTCTTCGCTTGATGATATCTATACCCTGATCAGAAAGATCCACAAGATGATCGAAGAAAATGCAGGCATAGAATGGGCAGTTACACTTAAAGGCGCAGACGAATATATCGGTTCCGTGAGTTTCCATTTGTTGATGAAAGAACATTATAGGGCAGAGATCGGGTACCTCTTGCATCCCGCCTTTCATCGAAAGGGTATCATGTCTGAGGCGGTTACGGCAGCGCTTACGTATGGATTCGGCGAAATGGAACTGAATTCAGTTGAGGCCATTGTTACTCCGGGTAATGACCCCTCGGTTGGTTTGCTGGAGCATAAAGGATTTTTGCGTGAAGGGCATTTTCGGCAGAACAGATATTCGAACGGGAAATTTCTGGATACTTTTGTTTTTTCTCTCAGGAGTGCGGACTGGCAGAACAGAATGCGTTGATATCGCACGTCACAATCCTATCCCGAATTGAATCCGTACTTTTGAGCCATTAATATGTATTTATACGTCAAGGCACTCCATATAATATTTGTTGTAACCTGGTTCAGCGGCATGTTTTATATCGTGCGGTTGTTTATCTACAACGCGGAAGCAAATGATAAATCTGATCCCGAAAGAACTATACTGCAACAGCAATTGAGTGTCATGATACGCCGGTTGTGGTATGGGATCACTTGGCCTTCTGCGATCCTTACTCTGATCTTTGGCCCGTGGATGTGGTATATGCTGGGTTCTATTGACAATTGGTTAGCTATCAAACTTGGTTTTGTAGTCGGTTTGTATTTATATCATTTGTCCCTGCATGTCATTTTTAAACAACAGATGGCAGGTGTTTTTCGTTTCTCTTCGGGTAAGTTGAGAATTTGGAATGAAGTCGCGACAATATTCCTGGTTGCAATTGTGATGCTGGCAACAGTGAAACATGGTATCAGTGTGGTTTGGGGCCTTGGGGGATTAGTGCTACTGGTGATCGTTCTTATGAGCGCGATAAAGATATACAAGTCAATAAGGACAAAAAACGAACGATGAGGATCCTGTTTATTTCTATTCTGTTTATCGCATTGACGAATGTCCTATCTGCTCAACAATGTACGTTCGCCGGCAAAATGCAGATCAAAGACGGAGAGACGCTTCCATATCGATTGTCGCTTGATATCAACGGAGCGAATATTAAGGGCGTTTCTATCACCACTCAGGATGGTAAGGAACTGAAGGCAAGGATAAAGGGTGTGATCAACAAGGACAAGAACATTATGGTTCTTGCCGAACCAGG
>JACSRV010000104.1 GCA_014879545.1 Chitinophagaceae bacterium
AAGTTATATAATGTAATAATCCTCCTTTTCTGTACTCTGCAAACTTATGCGCAGACTCTGCCGTATCCGGAAAGGGCAAAAGAGTACGTGCGTAAATATGCGGCCTATGCCATCGCTGATCAGAAGGCAACGGGCGTTCCCGCGTCTATTACTTTGGGTCAGGGAATCCTTGAGACGGAAGCCGGTATCAGCAGGTTGTTGGTAGAGGCGAATAACCATTTTGGCATTAAATGTAAAAATGGCTGGAACGGCCCTACGATATTGCACACTGATGATGCTAAGAACGAGTGCTTCAAAAAATATGAGAGCGCGCTGGAGTCATATAACGATCACTCGGCGCACCTGATGCGTAACCAGCGTTATAGTATTCTATTCAGCTATTCGCCTACGGATTATGCCCGGTGGGCCCATGGCCTGAAGAAATGTGGCTATGCTACCAATCCGCAATATGCCTACCAGCTAATAAAGATCATTGAAGACTATAGATTGCAGGAATATACCTATGCAGCGCTCGACAGCACCTATAAGATCAGGGGTATAATACCGCAGGAGTATGATGTGACCACGGGCGTGGCTGCAGAGAACACTGCTGATACAGAAGTGAGAAGTTTTGTGAAAGAGGAAATAGCCGCCAATGTTGCAGCAGCACCGGCTACAGCACCCACTGCACAGGTTGCAACTACTGCAGCTACAACAGATAACGATAGTGCAATAGCAGCACCAACCGACACGCTGCTTACACCAAAAGGCGACGTGCTGATGGTGAACGGATTGAAGGCTATCTATGTGCACAAAGATGAGTCGTTACTACCTTATGCCGTGAAACACAAGATCCGTTATGCGCATCTGTTGGAGATGAATGATCTTCCGGATGAGCCACTGGCCTTTGATACATATGTGTATCTGGAGAAAAAGAATCCTGCAGGTCTTAAGAGTAAACACAAAGTAAGAGAAGGTGAAACGCTGTTGATGGTGTCGCAGGAAGAAGGCATTCAACTGAAAAGATTGGCGGCTATGAACCTGTTGAAACCAACAGAGCAACCGGTAACAGGCACAGCTTTGTATCTGCAGGAAACAGCATCGGTGAAGCCCGCGGTGAAAGATGTGATCGCTGTGTACACCTCGGCAAGTGAGCAGGAAAATGAGAGCATTCCGCAACAGTCATCGGGTACTATGGTGGGCAAACCAAACGAAACAGAAGTTGGTTTAGGAATGGGATTTGAGGCACCTAAAGAAGTATTGGAAAAAGAGAAAAAAGAACAGGAAAAGAAAGCGCCTGCAACTACAACAGAGATCAGCCGACAGCCATTTATGAAGGACGATCCGCCGCAACCACAATTAAGAAAACCCGCTACAGAAAAGGAATACAAGAAGGGCGACAAGATGTATATAGTGAAGCGCGGAGACACAGCGTTTTCTATTGCCAAGAGAAACGGAATAACGGTGGCGCAGTTGCTGAAGTGGAATGATATGGAAGCGAGCGATCTGAAAGCCGGACAAACAATACGAATAAGCGAATAGGGTATGACCCAGGAGATAACTGTTTTCGGAAAAACATTTGTGCCGTTTATAGACAGGCATAAAATACAGCAACGCATCAGCGAGATAGCCTCACAGATAAACCAAGACTATGAGGGTGAAGAACCGCTGCTGATAGGCATTTTGAACGGTTCGTTCATTTTTGCGGCAGATCTTTTCAGAGCACTCACCATCAATGCCTCTATCTCGTTTGTGAAGTTGGCTTCTTACAAAGGCACCACCTCAACGGGCAATGTTGTAACCGCAATCGGCCTGGATGAAAACTTGCAGGGACGTCATGTGATCATTGTTGAAGACATCATAGACACAGGAAAAACATTGAGTGCTTTCATACCCGAGATCTACCAGCGCGGACCGGCATCAGTGAAGATAGCTACGTTTCTTACAAAACCATCTGCACTGAAATATGATGTGAAAGCTGATTATACCGCTTTCGAGATTGAGAACAAATTTGTGTTGGGTTACGGACTTGATTATGATGGCATAGGGCGAAATATTCCGGACCTATACCAACTGAAATAAAAAAGAGGCTACACATTTGTGTAGCCTCTTTCGTTATAAGTATCGTTGTTGTTTATTCTTTATTCAGTCTTATTTCCTGAAGGTAATAATCAAGCCCTTTTTGTTTCATCAGGATGTACACATTGTACTTCATTCCTCCGGGCGTGATAAGAGAACCGATGATGAACTTTGAACCGGAATTCGGAGAGCCGTTGTCCAGGATCAGGAAATCTTTAGGGATGTTCCTTTCAAAAAAATCTTTCAGCACTATCTCGGCCTGGTTGCGGCTGTAGATGGTCTGATTATTATTGATAGTAACAGGCACAATGTTGTCGAAATACTTCGACAGATCTTCAATACGGTTGTTCTTAATAGCGTTGACCACGTCCTCCATCGGCGGACGAGAAGTTTGAGCTTGAACCGTAAGAAGAAAAAATGTACAGCTATATAC
>JACSRV010000162.1 GCA_014879545.1 Chitinophagaceae bacterium
AGATGTGTATAAGAGACAGTCCCGTTTCTTACCAATAAGCTTCACATACATCCATTTGTCGCTTCAGCGTTCATAGCACTACCTTTTGTTGTGTTATTGGCTACCGGTATTACGTATTTTGTTGAAATACCATTAAGTAAGGTGATGAAGAAGAAACTGACCCTGCGATTTGCCTAGCAGTATTTTCGATTTAACAACAAAGACACGAATGGCCACCACCAGCTCCCGAAAAATACTCAGACAGATCTCGTAGTTCGAAATATTACACCTGTGGAGCGAGATTGTTACTTTTTCGAATTGAGCTTTTTCAGCAGTTCTTCGGTTGATTTAGCATCAGTGCCATCTTTCTTTGCGGCGGCAATAGCCAATTTAGCGTATTCAATTGCTTCATTGTTGCGGCCTGCCTTATACAGCAACGACGCGTAAGTGTCCAGGTAGGCATATTTAGGATCGGCTTCAGTCACTTTTTTCATCCATTCTGATGCTGTATGTAGCGTCTGTCGATCGGAAACGTTTTCGTAAAGTGCCCAGCAAATGGTGTTGACAAAGTCAGTATTTGTGAAAGCGTTGACATTGATGTACATATTTGCAGCATCAAAGTACTTTTGCCAGTTTTTGATGCCTTTGTAATACGCAAGGCTTGTGTAGATCTTTGCGCCGGAAGGGTCATCTTTTACATACCTATCAATCAGAGAAAGGACTTTGTTAAATGCAGCGTCGTTTTTGGTTTTGATGGCATCATCGAGCATCCCGCCGAGAACTGCATTTACTTTATCGGCCACCATAACCGGACCATAACTTTGGCGGTAAACTTCTATATTCTCGAAGAAGTAATTATTGTATTTTTCTCCGACAGGGAATCGCGCAATGACAGCCCATGCCACCTCCGATGCGAGGTCGTTCTGTGTAGCGAGAAAGTTATTAACTTCTTCAGCCTTTGGGAATGTGCGTTTCCCGTTCCCTGCAAATGCGTTTTTGTAGAAGTCGGGATATTCTTCGTCAAGGGAATTGCTGATGCCGGTGGCGCGAAAAGTGACGCTGCCAGACAATACGTTTTTCAACAGTTTTTTAAACTCATCGGGTTTCTGGTAGCCTGCTACCTGATAGACGTAATTGCCTTCCGGATCAAAGAACAGGAAGGAAGGGAATGCCGAAACGTGATACTTCATCGCTAGCTTGACTCCTTCGCCGTTCTCCATATCCATTTTGACAGGTATGAAGTACTCACTCAGTATTTTTCCTATATCAGCTGACGTCATGGTTTCTTTGTCCATGGTTTTACACCAACCACACCAATCAGTGTAGCAGTCAATCATGATCATTCGGCTCTCGTTCTTAGCCTTTGCCTTAATTTCACTCCACGACTTATTGAAGTACTCCACTTCACCCGCTGAAGATAATAGCGTGATGGTCATTGCTGCCAACATGAAAAATAGCCTCTTCATCTTTACTGATTTATTTGTTTGTTGGTTTTGTTATTTTTTTTCGGGCTGGACCGGCGTAGCAGGGCCATTCAGCATTTGCATGCAGGCGTTTATCCCTGCCTGCGCCTGTTGGTTGTTTGGTTGCAGACGCAGTGCTCGCTGGAATGCAACAAGTGCTTCATTTGGCTGCCTGTTTGTGTAATAAGCACCGCCCATGTTGTACCAAAGGTCGATATTGTTTGAGTCAACCTGGAGACCCTTTTTGTACTCTTCGATCGCTTCAGGGTATCTTCCGATCTTGCCATAATTTTCCCATCCCACCTTCAGATAGTAGTCGCAGATGAGTTTATACATGCCCGGAAGAGTGGGGTAGGTGGGGTACAGCGCGCGCACCTTTTCGATGTTGGCCTTTGTCTCGTCAATGTTGCCGAGTTTGTACCATGCGATGCCACGGTTCAGATATGCTGCCACAAATTTGGTATGTATAGAAAGCGTGTGGTCAAGGATCTTTACTGCGTCGGTAAGGTACTTGGTACGCTCGGTTGAATCTTTCGCGTAGTCGGCCAGGGTTATATAGGAAGCTGCAACGTTGGCGTTCACCAGTACGCTATTAGGGACAGTTTTGATGTCAGTGCCAAATAGAGTGCTGTCGTTTTTCCAGGCAGCGTTTCTGTCTATCGTCTTGAAACTCATAAGTGCCGTGATGACTATCACCACTGAAGCCAAGCCAACCTGAGCTGACCTTGTGGGCTGAAGCTTTTCGAAACCTTTGTACAACAACCATGCTACTACCATAACAAAACCAACCGACGAATGGTATATAAGGCGCTCGCCAAGCGTAGCGCCTATGTCGAAGACGAGATTGTTGACCATAAGCAGGTGCACCATGTAAAACGCAATGGCAAAACATATCATTTGCGCTCCGCTTGCCACGTAGTTGGCAGATTCTACACCTGAATTCATTTTTCGTTTCGGGAAGAACCTGAACATTGCGTAAATGATACCGGCATGTATAATGATAGACGCCCACACCATTGGGTGAGCGATGTCTTTATACGGAATCTGCGCATAGGAATAGTCAGCGGAAAGGGGATGGGGGAATAAAAGGAATTTCAGGTAGTATAGTGTGGATGCGATTTCGGTTGCCAGTTTCTGACTCCCTTCAGCATACAGGTATGGATTGTTCAGCACCTCCTGTGCCGCACTTTCTATCACGTCCGGCAGCTCAGAGAAACGCACCATTAAATAAATGCCTGATATCACAAAGTATGGGATGAAAGGCATGAGTTTATTGAAGAAAGTTGCCCTGTCATCTTTTGGTGTGTTTGTCGGTTTCAGGTATCTGAATACCGCGTATGATGCTGCCGCTATCCCTAAAAGAGGGAACAGCGCCCTAACTCCGCCTCCTGTATCGCCCTCTGCAGGCGGTGGTGCCACCGCATTCAATCGTACTGCAAGGTACAGCGTCACTATAATAACGTAGGGCAACGTAGTGGTAATGCTCTTAAAAAAGGAATAACCACGGAAGATGTAAAATGCCAATGGAAGGAGTATCATCATTGATATGGCATACTCTTTAGCGAGAAATGCCATGAAGAAACTCGTCATAGCCACGGCCAGATGCCATTTGTTGGATTTGTCTTCTTCATACCTGAATGCGTAAATGAACGTAAGGCACATGAAGAGTAGCGACATAATCTCGTCTCGACTTTTCACGTTGGCTACAACTTCTGTATGGATGGGGTGGGCTGTAAATAATATTGTAGCAATCAGCGCAACAACGGGATCATTTTTGAAAACTATGTAACGCAGGAACCATAATAGCACCACAACCGACAACATGTACCAAAGTGTGTTGAATACGTGGCGTACGTTCATGTTGTACACCAGCTGTTTCTGACCGGGCCCTGATACGCCATAGGATATCTGCTGCTTCAGCACACTATCAACATTCTCTTCTTTTACCGCACCCAGAAATTGCTGCTCTATCGCAAATGTTACAATAGAAAGCGGACGAAAACGACCGCCCTTCAATTGATTGGTTGTGTTCAACTGTCTGTAGTAGCTGTCGTAAGCGTCTTTGGTTAGAATACCTTTGATTCCCGCAAAGCCCTCCAATACGTATTCGTTCTTCACTATCACGATGCCATCATCATGGGCAAATTCATGTTTGAATGTATTGCAGTAGAGGGCGAATGCCAGAAGTGCAACAATGATAGCCTGCCCCTTGAAGTGGGTGAACCAGGATCTTATGTCCCCAAAATTGAATGGTTCCTGATCATGCACAACAGGTAACGACTGAGACTTCTGTTCTACGACGGGAGTTTCCGGGGTAATGTTCGTACGTTGCTTTTTAGCCATGTTGTTAGTTGAGTATGATTCTTATCTATTGGAAGAAGTATTGGGTATTGTCGTATTCAAAAATATCTATTTTTCAATAAAAGAGCGCACAGTCTTAACGAGCTCTTCTGTCGCACGGTCCAGATCGTCGTTGATGATTATTTTATCGAAATTTGGCGCAACTGTAAGTTCGTGGGTGGCTTTGTTTATTCGTTCTTCAAGCGTTTGGGGTGTTTCCGTTCCGCGAGCGATCAGGCGACGGCGTAGTTCTTCCATTGATGGGGCCTCAATGAAAATAGTGAGGCAACGGTCGGGATATTTGTCGCGTACCACCAGCGCTCCCATCACATCAATGTCAACCAGTGGGGTATTCCCACTTTCCCATATCCGGTTCATCTCAGTTCTCAGTGTTCCGTAATATTTGCCGG
Organism: Chitinophagaceae bacterium; assembly: GCA_014879545.1. Taxonomy (GTDB): domain Bacteria; phylum Bacteroidota; class Bacteroidia; order Chitinophagales; family Chitinophagaceae; genus Nemorincola. The sequence continues at coordinate 4,193 of JACSRV010000162.1, forward strand.
TGTATACCATTTCCCATTCCACGAACGCATCGTCGGCGATGAGTTTGCGGAAAGTATCTTCATCATAAAAATAGTAGTCTTTCCCATGCACTTCGCCGGGCCTTGGCTGGCGGGTACATGCGGAAATTGAGAATTGGAGGTTGGGCATTTCGCCAAGAAGCCTTTTGACCAGAGTCGTTTTTCCCGATCCGGAAGGGGCTGTGATGACTATTATCTTTTCTGAATTCAAAGTTTGATTGTTATTGTTTGCGAATAACGCAAAATTCCGCCGGTTTTTCTAATGAAAAAGGCCTTTTGGAATTGCTGAAGGTAAATTTGATATTTGAGTAATGATGAAAAACAGCACCAAAATATGGATCCTTGCCAGCCAGATATTGGTGTTGTGGTTATTGGTATTTGCGTTGGAGCAATTTCCGGGTGTGGTCAGATGGTATTCATTTTCTTTATATCCCGTACTGCAAACCGCCAGGAATTCTGTTTTTTCGAGAACATCGGTCAGCGTTGGAGACGTACTTTACTTTCTTTTGGGTCTTTGGTTGTTGGTCTCGTTGGTCAGGTTCGTTTATTTTACCAGTAGATGGAGGCGGCATAAAGAAAGGGTGTCGGGTATTGTTTTAAACGGGCTCAATTCATTTCTTGCCGTATATATTGTATTTATCGTTTTTTGGGGGGCTAATTATAGTAAAGAGCCCCTGGCAAGATTTTGGGGTCTTCCTTCAGCATCCAAGGGGAGCAGGCAGGAACGGCGAGCACAGGATCTGGCCGTGACAGTTGCTGTAAATAAGTTTCTTGTGGGGAAACTCAATCGATGTGCGCCGAATTATCGGATATTGCCTTACACGCACATTAACGACAGGTCTGTTGCCTATTACAGAGAATACACTAATTGCAATGTAAAGGATGGCGGGCTGGGGGTGAAGGTGAGTTTATACAGTGGTTTGATGCAATGGATGTCGGTTGACGGATACTACAATCCGCTAACGGCAGAAGGCCAGGTGAATGATAAAGTACCTGGTTTTATGATGCCATTCATCACGTGTCACGAGATGGCCCATCAGGCCGGTATTGCAGCCGAGGGCGACGCAAACCTGATGGCGTACGCGGTGTGTACGCATGGAAATGACGAGATCTTTAAATATTCGGCCTACCTCAATTTATGGCTATATGCAAACAACAGGCTGTACAGGTATGATTCGGGTATGGCTAACGGTTATCAACGTCAGTTAAATGCGCTTACATTACGACACCTTGATACGCTGGAGGCAATCAGTGCAGCACACAGGGGTTATCTTGCCCATTTCACGAGTAATGTCTATGACAGTTACCTGAAGTTGCAGAATCAGGAAAATGGCATAAGAAGTTATGGCAACGTGACCCGAGAAGCCTGGTTGTTGGAGCAAGCACGGGCCACAGGCCGAAAGTTCATAAAAATACCCTGACGGTAAATTACCACTGCAACAGGTCTGCTATTCGCTGCGCCACTTTTTCGGCACTTGGTAACATCGCGGCTTCGAGGCCCATATTCATTGGTACCGCAGGCAGGTCCAGCGCACCTACGGTCTGAACCGGAGCATCGAGATGTTGGAAACAGTTCTGTGCTATTCTGCCGGCAAGCGCTTCGCAAAATGAATTGCGGAGCTGTTCTTCGGTCAGTACCATGCATTTTCCGTGTTTACGAACCGTGGAATAGATCAATTCTTCATCCAACGGATAAATTGTGCGCAAGTCTACAATTTCGACTTGTCCCGGGAATTGTTTTGCCGCATTCTTCGCCCAGTATACTCCCATACCGTAGGTTATAACGCAGATAGATTCGCCGTTTTCCACACACTCATCTGCTGCATCAAGCACTACATTTCCTTTGCCGAATGGCAGGATGTAGTCGCGGTCAGGTTCAACTGTTTTCGCTTCTTCTGTGCCGGGCACTTTACTCCAGTATAAACCTTTGTGTTCAAGCATCACAACCGGGTTGCCATCGTAAAATGCACCCTTTATCAGTCCTTTAATATCGGCAGCATTGCTTGGGTAAGCGATCTTTATGCCTTTTATTGTTGCCAGGGTGCTCTCAACGCTTCCGCTGTGGTAAGGGCCTCCACCTCCGTATGCTCCTATCGGAACCCTAAGGATCATTGATACAGGAAATTTACCGCACGTAAGGTAGCAGGACTTGCTTATCTCTGTCACAAGCTGATTAAGCCCCGGGTATATGTAGTCGGCGAATTGTACTTCGACGATAGGTTTTAGTCCCACCGCATTCATGCCAACAGTAGAACCAATAATGTATGCTTCCTGAATTGCCGTGTTGAAAACGCGGTTGTCGCCGAACTTATCGGCAAGTGTCGCCGCCTCGCGGAAAACACCTCCTAGTCTTTTGCCCACATCCTGGCCATAGAATAATGCGTCGGGGTGATCCTGCAACAATTCTTCTACCGCATGCAATGCGGCATCAACCATCACTACTTTTTCCTTTCCTTCCGGTGTTCTGATGCCGGTTTCAATTGTGGCTCCGCTTGGTCGGTACACGTGGTCGGTGACGGTTGCCGGATCAGGATCAGGTGCGTCTACTGCAGCATTGAATTCAGACTGGACAAAGGCCAGCTCTTCATTCTCTATTTTGTCAAGTTCAGCTGCTTTTACACCGTAGTCGTTTATCAGTACTTTACGGAGTTTTGGTCCCGGATCATCCTGGCTGTGTTTGGCCAGATCTTCGGCAGTGCGGTACCACTCTTTCCTTACACCGGATGTATGGTGACCCAAAAGTGGCACCTTGGCATGCACGAGTACCGGCGTCCTGTTTTTGCGCACATGGTCGATAACATTGGCCATGGTGGTGTATGATGCCGAAAAATCGCTACCATCAACACGTACCCGCTCCATACCTTTGAACCCTCCGGCGTACTCGTAGGCGTCCATTGTGCGGGCCTCGTCGCTGCTCACTGATATTCCCCAGTCATTATCCTGTACAAGATAAATTATTGGCAATTGGTGTAATACTGCAAATTGAAAAGCTTCGCTCACTTCGCCCTCGGTAACACTGCCGTCTCCCAGGGAACAAATAGTAACCGGCGGCACAGGATAGTCAGATAATTTTTGCCTTTCCCTGTATTTGACGCCCTGTGCAACTCCCGTTGTGGGAATTGCCTGCATTCCTGTGGCACTACTCTGGTGTATTATAGTAGGGAATCCGTCGCGGCGAATATTCGGGTGGTTGTAATATTCCCGGCCTCCGGTGAATGGGTCATCTGCTTTGGCCAGTAATTGCAGCATCAATTTATAGGGACGATAGCCCATGCCCAGCATAATACTCTCGTCGCGGTAATACGGGCTAACAAAGTCGCAACCCTGCAACAGAAAACCTGTAGCAAGCTGGATAGCTTCGTGTCCACGAGAAGTACTATGGACGTATTTGCATATCTGGCGATTTGCATCATATGTTTCCGCCATTGCTCGGGCGGTCATCATCAGCCTGTAGGCTTTGAGGAGAAGATCTTTCGAAAGCATTGTGCGCAAAAGTAAGCGTAAAACTATCAAAAAGTGCCATTGTCGGGGTATTTGGTACCCCGGGAAAGCAGGAAAACAGAACCAAGACAAATTATGAGCAGCGTCACGTTTTTATTGTTTGAATTTGTATATTTGTTTTAGTTGCTTGTGTGATGTCATTCAGATTCGCCGAAATAGAGTTTGTGGTCTTGTCTACTATTCGCAGGTACATGGATTAACTTTTTGAACCGGGTCACTATAGATTTTTGTTAATTTAAATAATTCTTCGTTATGTTGGAATTACAGGGGAACGAGAAGCCGGGCAAGTATGTGGAAAGGATGCTGGAAAACGGTGAGAAGAAGGAAGAAATTGAGAAGTCGTTGATAGCACTCGGACACGACCGTCGTTACGTTTTGGAACTTGTAGAAGAGGTAGCCAAAATGCGTGATGCGAGCAGCCGCTCTACAGGTCTTACCTTGATATTGGTGGGCGCATTTATCTGCTTTATCAGTTTCTTGCTCACGGTAACAAGTGCTGTATCGGGCGATGCCTATAATTTTGTTCTGTTTGGTGTGACTAGTTTGGGGGTTATTGTCATTTTTGCCGGTTTTACGAAAGTATTCTGACGGGTCGGACTGTGTTTATTTTAATAGTTCCGAGCACTTCTCCCATATTTTGGTTGCCACATCATCAATTTGCCTGTTTCCGTTTATGGTCACTATTTGCTCTTTGTCTTTCAGCTTGCCGAATGCTTTAATGTAATTGTCTCTCACTTTTTTTAGATTCTCGTTCGTCTCATAGAGTTCCGCATTTTCCCTGTTTGCGACAATTCTTCGCATACACTCATCGGTTGGTACATCTACAAATATGTTCATATCCGGTTTTAGTATCCTTGCGCACATTTCGTTGCAGGCAATTACCCAATCCATATCCACATAAACACCATGATATGCGTATGAAGAAAAATAATACCTGTCTGTGATAACGGTGTAGCCATCTGCCATTTTCTTAACAAGGCCGTCATCCTCGTTTAGCAAATGGTCGAGGCGATCAGCCAAAAACAGACCTGCAATGGTTGTCTGGTCTGCCTTTTCAGTTCCTTTTAAAATATTTCTGAGGAGACTGCCTATTTTACGGTTGGTCGGTTCGAAGGTGAGATGCACCCTATGACCGTTTGCCGACATTTTTTCGGCAAGCAATTTAGCCTGAGTGCTTTTGCCGCTTCCGTCGGTACCTTCTATTGCTATGAAGACATTACTTTTCATCACTTACAAATTATAATCGTTGCGTCAATTTGGGAGACTGCTTGTGCTTTTACGCAACCATGTCAAAGCTAATAACAAAACTGCTCTATTTTTTCTTGTCTATTTTCATTTCTTTTACAGAACCGAATTTAAGGTGAGCATATGAGCATGACTGACGGGTATAGCTTGGTCCATATTACTGTTGACGGGGAGTACAGAGCGCCGCTCGTAGCCAGTCAGTTATTTGACCAGGCTGAATGGCAGGCGAAGGATAGAGGCATCGCCGCGCCCGATAAAGTGGAAGCCTGGATACTTGGTGCTATGCGCGAGTACACCGACGCGACTGCTCAGGAAAAATTGAGGTCACTTGTAGAGCGGTGCCCGAACATCAGTGTCCGAATGATCAACGGTATTGGTAGATTGGGCTATTTCCCGATGGTGCAGCTAATGAAGATCTACCGCCGCAGGTTGGGGAAGAAACCGGTGATATACCATTGCAGGGGCGAGAGTGCTGCCCAATGGGGATTGAGAATGCGAGACCTGTTTCCGGGAGACAAGGTGGTGCTTGATGTGAGAGGATATTGGCCGGCTGAAAAACTATATGAAAGGGGTATTGAATATCCGGAAAAGGCGATAGGTGCCGATCGTACGCTTTACAACACATTGCTTGACCATCTGACCAAGACTATATCAAAGGTGGATGGGGTGACGACCGTGAGTGAGTCACTCAGGGCATTATTGATAGAAAAGTCCGGAGCTACAGCCGGATGTGCCGTAGTGCCATGTTGTGTTTCGGCGGTGGTGCCCGGGGATAGAAGGGATGAACTCAGGGATAGCTGGGGTGTAGGAAAGGATGAGATTGTAGTGGTGTATTCAGGTACAACCGCTGCGTATCAGCACCTCGAAGACCTGACGATACCTTTTATGAAAGCATTAATGGATGCCGACAGTAGGATCAGACCTGCATTCTTTTCGTCTCAGATCGATAAGATAACGATGATGTTGCAAAATGCGGGACTGGATATTGAGCGGGTGTTGCTCAAGAAGTTCAGGCAGGACGAAGTGGGTAGTGCGCTGTCGGCCTGTGATGCGGGTATTCTCATAAGAAAACCTACTCTTGTAAACAGAGTAGCCAATCCGGTAAAAATTGCCGAGTATCTGGCTGCCGGTTTGCCGATAATTATTGAGAAGGGTGTGGGGGGCGTTGCAGACGAAATGTTCGGCAAGGGGATTTTAAAAGCAGTGACATTAACTGCTTCTGATGCCAATGTCTCTGATCAGGTTGCGGAAACATTGTCCTGGCTGAATGGTGGCATTGCAAGCAACCGTTCTGTGGTGCAGGATTATGTCCGTTCAGTTTACTTGTGGAGTGCCGCCATACATGTGAGCAGAGCATTGTACCAACAGGTGCTCAAAAAGCATTCGTAAAAGTCAGATGAATTATTTACTTTTGCGTGTCTAAAACATTTTAAAATAATACAATCATGGGAAGAGGTGATAAACGTACCAAAAAAGGTAAAATAACATTGGGTAGCTTTGGCAAGGCGCGTACTGCGCGTACCGGTAAGAAAGCTGCTGCAAAAGCAGAAAAGAAAGCTTAATTTAATAGCAGTTCTTAGCTAATTCGAGGCCGTGCCGTAACTGGACGGTCTTTTTTTATTTATCTATCACGCTAATGTAGAATGGACGCACTTTTTCATTCAGTTTCGCTTACCGACCGCAAATTCCTCGTAACCGGCGGTGCAGGCTTTATCGGTTCACACATTACGGCTTACCTGCTGCAACATGGTGCACGTGTGCGCGTTCTTGATAACCTTGCCACAGGCTTACCTTCTAATGTTGCATTATTTAGGGACCACCCGAACTATGAGTTCATGGAGGGAGATATACGCGACTTTGACGTGTGCCGGCGTGCCACCCATGGCATAGAGTATGTTTCTCATCAGGCTGCATTGGGTTCTGTACCACGGTCGGTAAAAGACCCGGTTTCGAGTAATGAAGTGAATGTGAGTGGATTCGTGAATGTCTTGACCGCAGCTAAGGATAGTGGTGTGAGGTCGTTTGTTTATGCGTCTTCTTCATCGGTTTATGGCGACGAGCCAAATCTGCCAAAGGTGGAACAGAGGACAGGTAATCTTTTGTCGCCCTATGCTGTAACTAAGATGGCCAACGAACTGTATGCGAATGTTTTTGGTGGACTTTACGGGATACGTGTTGCCGGATTGAGATACTTCAATGTTTTTGGCCCGAGGCAGGACCCCAATGGGCAGTATGCTGCTGTTATTCCGTTGTTTGTTTCCGGTATCATTAACCGAACTCCGGTTCATATTAACGGTGATGGTGAGCAGACCAGGGACTTTACCTATGTGGATAATGCAGTTCAAGCTAATGTAAGGGCAATGTTGGCAGAAGATTCTAACGCGTTTGGTCAAGCCTATAACGTGGCTACCGGCAATAATTACTCGGTGAATTTTCTTTATAATTCTATCGCTGAAATTCTGGGAATTGACCATGCGCCGGTTTATCGCGAGCCGAGGGCGGGCGATATCAGAGATTCTCTGGCGGATATTTCTAAGGCACAACGATTGCTCGGATATCAACCTACCCATCAATTTATGGATGGTTTGAAAGTAACTGTCGATCACTTCAAAAATTACTACAGCTAAAAAAAACACCTGCATCATGTTACGCAAAAACCTGAGTCTCCTGACGTTTATCCTGGTATTCTCCCAAATTGTGTCCTTTGGTCAGGAAAAAGCATTGTTATGGGAGATAACCGGAAAGGGATTGAAAAAGCCATCCTATATTTTCGGAACGATCCATCTGATCTGCAAGCCAGATTATGTGTGGTCTGAAAAAATGACCAGGGCATTTGATGCGACAGACAAGATATGCCTGGAGATGGACCTCGATGATATGAATGTGATGATGGAAGTTAGCACAGGATTGATGGACAATACCGGTAAGAAGCTATCTTCTTACTTCTGTAAGTCTGATTATGCACGCCTGAAAGCATATATGAAAGACAGTGCCGGAATGGACATATCTATGTTTGAAATGATGAAGCCCGTGGCAATACAGACCATGATGGTGACAAAGAGCACCTCTTGTGACGATGCGGCTTCTTATGAAGATAGTTTGATGAAGACGGCTAAATCACAAGGCAAGGAATTGCTTGGGCTTGAAAGTGCAAAGGAACAGCTGGCGGCTTTGGAGAGTATTCCCGTCGATTCCGTGATAGAAGGTATAATGGACGTAGTGAACGGAAAAGATAGTGGTGAAGGTGAGGCTGAGTACCGAAAATTAGTGGCGGCTTATCGTGATCAGGACATTGCGCTTATGCAAAAGTTGATCGTTGAGTCCGACGGGTTGGGGGGTAATGCCAAGACGCTTGTGGATGACCGGAATGCTAAATGGATACCGCTCATGGGGACCATGATGAAAGACAACTCTGTGTTTTTTGCAGTTGGCGCAGGTCACCTTGCCGGGAAAAATGGCGTTATCTCGTTGTTGCGAGCCGGTGGCTATACAGTAAAAGCCGTGAAATAGAAACTGCTCTATTACTTGATATTCTGAGAAAAGATCGCCTGTGATTTGTGAATCAGTTGATCCTTCTTCGCCAGAAAAACGTCGAGTTTGTCTTTTGGGATTCGCAGGTTGTAAAACGGAGTAGGGTAGGTGTTCAACAAGAATAGGTCGTAGTCAGCATTCCAACGTGCTATCAATTTCTTATCCATTCCCAGTTCTTGGCACGTCATTTCCAGATGAAGCGGTTCATTGATACGAACAATGGTCATGCCTTTCAATTCCTCCTCTGTAAACTGAGTTTTTTTATCAGCCGTTTTTGCAGCTGCCGTACCCGGTGTATTCAGTCCGGGTATAGTTTTTGCTGCGTCGGCTTTTTTCATTGGAATCAGGTCTTCTTCCTTTCCAAATTTAAAATCGACGGGCACACTGCCCAGATTGATGAACTTACTGAGGTTTTCGAAAATGCTTGCCGTAGCTATAAACGCCAAAACGTGCCCTTGCGTTTCCCTTGGCAGGTATTCTTTAATGTCCCAGAAATTGCGGCTGCCGGTACGTTCTATGGCACGTTGCACCGGAGTGGGACCGCTGTTGTAGGCGGCGATCACCAAAAGCCAGTCGTTCAGTTGACTGTATAATAGCTCCAGATATTTTGTGGCTGCAGTTGTGGATTTGTACCAGTCAGTACGGTCGTCGCGGTGCCTGTTTACCGACAGTCCCATCATCTTGGCAGTTGATTCCATAAGTTGCCATGGTCCTACGGCTCCCGCACGGGAAACTGCTTTATGGTTTAGTGCAGACTCTATAACTGCCAGATACTTTAGTTCTTTGGGAAGTTGTTTCTTTTCCAGAACATTGTCTATAACAGAGAATGGTTTTGTGCTTGAATTCTGTACGCTATTGAGTGTCTTGTTATGAGCTTCAAGATAATTGCGGACGTAATTATTTACATATTCATTCTTCTCGCCAAAATATGATTTTGTACCTGCAAGCGGCACAGGGCCATATTTCGGTGATTCATCCGAGGAAAGATTGATCGTTGGCTCAGGGAGCTGTGCGGGGACCTTTGTTGCCGTTGCTTGAGCAGGTTTCAAAGGTGTCAGAGCCGGAGCAGATGCAGTTGTCGGAATTACATGCTCTTGTTCATGCTGTACAACAGGGAGAGGTTTCATAGCCGGTTTTGCGACTATAAATGAATCTTTTGATTCAGAAGAAACGGCAGTGCTGGAAACACGAATTTTGCTTGATCCGGGTCGTTGAGCATAAAAAAAAAAGAAAAAAATCGTC
>JACSRV010000120.1 GCA_014879545.1 Chitinophagaceae bacterium
TGATCATTGCTGCACCTGTTTTCGCTCAAACTTATTGCACACCCGTATGTAGCAATCCTGCAGGTGGGTGTACTTACGGTCCGGTTACAAATATCGAGATTCCGAGTGCTGCCGGTCTTTTTAAAGATACTCTCGGTTGTACCGGTACGGGATATGAAGATAGAACTCTTGTGACGTCTATTACCGGGACTTTTAATGCCGGAAGTATCTATACTGTTACGCTCGCGGGGCCATATCCTTCGCCGAAAAATAGTCAGCTTTGGATAGATTTTGATAATGACGGAGTTTTTGCATCGACAGAGAGTATAGGAGGTGTGAACTCATGGGGATATACAACGACTGCTACACTTACCATACCAAGCACCGCTTCAGCTGGTACACGTAGAATGCGTTTTGTATCGGAATACGCGGGAATGGTATACTACCCATCGATCAATCCTTGTATGGGGGCAACGTCATACATGTTTGCTGATGCCCGTGACTATGTGATCACTGTAGGTTCTGGTTCGTCAGCTGCATGTACAGGTGCGCCAACCGGCGGTACTGCTTCCTTTACGTCGAGTTATGTTTGCGGACATAATACAATTACCCTTACTGATGCAGGTGCAAGTACCGGTACAGGTATTTCCTATCAATGGGAAAAGTCTGCTGATGGAGGAACAACCTGGACGAACATTGCCGGTGCAACAGCAACTACTTGTTCATTTGCTCAGGAATACCAGAACATGAAATACAGATGTGCTGTGACATGTAGTGGCGGATCTACGACAAATTCTTCTTCGGTATCAGTGAACGTGAACAGGATAAACGGACACATTACTTATTCGGCAGCAGTTCCGGATACGCAGTCTTTGAAAGTGTGGTTGATCTATCACAATACGACAGCTGGTACACTGACGGCGGTTGATTCGGTGATCACCTGCCTTGATTCAACACTGCCATATTATGAGTTTAACGGGATGACAAGCGGCGCATATCTTGTAAAAGCCAGGTCACTTGATGTGACGAGCTCAGTGGTGGGGGGAAGTGGCTATGTGCCCACGTATGGTGCGTCCAGCGCAGTGTGGAGCGGTGCAACTACTGTAAGTCATACAGGTGCATACGATTCATTGCACATTACAATGGTTTACGGAACAGTGCCGTCAGGTCCGGGTTTTGTTGGTGGTTACATTTCGTCGGGGGCCGGCAAGGGAACTGCAGGTGACGTACCGGCAGGTAACATGTTAGTTTTCTTACAGAATACAACGTCAAATGTACTGAGCCAAACCTATACCGATGCATCAGGCAATTATTCCTTTTCCGGTATTGCTACCGGTAACTATATAGTTTATCCCGAAAAGATAGAGTACGCCACTACCGCTTCAGCAACAGTTTCGATCACTTCAGTTGCATCTTCTGTTACCGGGGTAAATTTTAAAGAATACACCACTTCTAAAACTATTAAGCCGGTTACAATAAGTAACGTTAGAAATTCCGGTGCAATAATGAATGATGTTGTTGTGTTCCCTAATCCTGCGACGAATGAAATCACTGTGGCATGGGGCAACACTGAACATACAACAGTTGATCTGACAGTAATTGATGTAATGGGACGGGTAGTGATTGCAAAGCAGTTAGATCTGGGCAGCGTTCAGGGGAGATCCAATATCAGTGTCGCAAACATCCCTAATGGCGTTTACACCATCAGGGTGAACGGTAATGGTGTCAGCTTCACCGAAAAGCTTAATGTAGTTCGTTAATTGTATCACCTCCTTTTTAAAATGCAGAGGCCAATTCATTATTCTGAATTGGCCTCTGCATTTTTTGAACCCGGATATGCAGTCCCGGAGCTTATTCTTCGAAGCTCAGATTAGTGGGTTTTTCGGGAGTTGTAATTTCCTTCTGTGTGGTTGAAACGGCATCACTCACAATGTCGAATGTCAGATCGTCGAACCAAATTGTGCCTGTTCCGGCAAGTAGTGCTCCGTAGGCGATATTGGTTGCCCCTTCCGGCACATCGAGAATGATCTCATATTGTTTCCAATCGGTGGTGCCTTTAATAGCGCGATCGTACATGTTGTCGAAAGATAGACTTGCTTTTTCTTTTCCATCGACCCGAAGCCAAAGTCCGGCCCATGAATCAACGTTTTCTGACTTTACGTATCCAGACATTTTTATGCGCTTGCCAAGATATTTACCGGGTAGCGAGTTCTGCATCAGTGTGCCAAATCCCTTGATCTTTTTTTCTGTTGAGGTGATTATTGCAGCATTCCCGCCTGATCTGCCTCCTTTTTTATCAATACCCATCTCATAAGCGTCCGGATCGCTACCTGCTTTGAACCAGTTTTTCGGAAGATCGATGGGGCCCGCGGAAGCCCGGGAGTTTCTCCGGTCTCAGGGGGATCACGGCATCGGGGAGCCGGCGAACTTCGAGGAACAGGCGCTGAAGATGATGGGGCGCGACATCTACGAGACCTTCTTCAAGGGCTA
>JACSRV010000165.1 GCA_014879545.1 Chitinophagaceae bacterium
CGTCAGATGTGTATAAGAGACAGTGCCATAGCAATGCGAAGACCCGTGTACGAGCCGGGTCCGGCGCACACAACCACAGCGGCAAGTTCGCTGAGTGTGATGCCGGCACTGGTCAGGCAGTCGGATATCATGGAGTTGACTGTGCCGGCATGGTTTCTGGCTGCTACGCCCGAGATAGAATGGATCAGCTGACCATTGCGGCTGACTGCTACCGAACCAATATCGGTAGAAGTATCAATATGTAAAAGGTATGACATAAATAGTGTGCAAATGTACATAGCGCAGTACATTTGTGATCATGGAAAAGAAAATCATTAATACCACTAGCGCACCGGCGCCGATAGGACCATACAATCAGGCAGTACAATTCGGTAATACGCTGTTCATTTCCGGGCAGATAGCTCTTGATCCGGCCACCGGTGAATTGGTTCAGGGTGATGTGCAGGCAGAAGCCCGTCAGGTGATGAAAAATCTTGCAGCCATTCTATCGGCTGCCGGAATGGATTTTTCAAACGTGCTTAAGTCCTCAATATTCCTGATGGATATGGGGCAGTTTGCACAGGTAAACGAGGTGTATGGAAGCTATTTCGGAGACGATGCACCTGCGCGCGAAACTATTCAGGTAGCGGGTCTTCCAAAGGGCGTGAAGGTGGAGATCAGCATGGTTGCTGCCAAGTAATGTAAGTACTGAATAAAACAAGAATGCGGCATCGACGCCTTTGGGTGGTCAATGCCGCATTTCATATGTTGCTACGTTTATCCTTTTTTCTGTTCTTTGGCCCAGGCGTCTTTGAGGGTAACAGTCCGGTTAAAGATCAGTTTTTCCGGGGTGCTGTCCACATCTGCGCAGAAGTAGCCTTTGCGCATAAATTGCATCCTATCGCCGGGTTTTGCTTCAGCAAGTGCAGGTTCTATATACGCTGCCGGCAATACTTGCATTGAGTCCGGGTTAATATATTCTTTAAAATCGCCGTCTTCGTTTGACGGATCTTCTACTCTGAACAGTCGGTCATATAAACGCACCTCGGCCGTGCGTGCATGTGCTACGCTTACCCAGTGAATGGTACCTTTTACAGTAAGTCCGCTGGTGTCGTTACCGCTTTTGCTTTCGGGCAGATAGGTGCAATGTATCTCTGTGATGTTGCCGTCGCTATCTTTCACACATCCGTCGCACTTCACAATGTAGGCATTCTTAAGGCGCACCATGTTGCCGGGTGTGAGCCTGAAGAATTTCTTTGGTGCTTCCTCCATAAAGTCCTCGCGTTCTATCCAAAGTTCACGGGTGAACGGGATCTGCCGGGTTCCACTTGTCTCATCTTCGGGATTGTTTTCGGCGGTGAACCATTCGGTTGTGCCTTCGGCATAATTGGTTACCACAAGTTTCACGGGGTCAAGAACGGCCATAACCCGGTTGGTGGTTTTATTCAGGTGTTCGCGTACACAGAACTCGAGCAGACCTATATCAACGATGTTCTCTCGTTTTGCAATGCCGATAGTGTCTGAGAAACGAATAAAGGCCTCTGCCGGATAGCCCCTGCGGCGCATACCGCTGATGGTGGGCATGCGCGGGTCGTCCCAGCCTGTCACATGGCCTTCATTTACCAGTTGCAGCAGCTTGCGCTTGCTCATTACCGTGTAAGTGAGGTTGCGCCTCGCGAATTCGTATTGTTTGGACGGGAAAATACCTAGTTGTTCTATAAACCAGTTGTAGAGCGGGCGGTGGTGAATGAACTCGAGCGTACAGATAGAATGGGTTATTTCCTCAATGCTATCGCACTGACCATGGGCGAAGTCGTACATTGGGTAGATACACCATTTATCGCCTGTGCGGTGGTGGTGTTCGTGTTTGATGCGGTACATCAACGGGTCGCGTAGCAACAGATTTGGGTGTGCCATATCTATTTTGGCACGCAAGGTCTTTTCGCCGTCTTTGTACTTACCCTCGCGCATTTCGCGGAACAGGAGGAGGTTGTCTTCAATTGTACGGTCGCGATAAGGGCTGTTGATACCAGGTGATGTAGTGGAACCTTTTTGAGCGGCTATTTCTTCAGCAGTGCTGTCGTCAACATATGCCAATCCTTTCTCGATGAGCTTCACTGCAAAATCATAAAGTGTCTCAAAATAGTCGGATGCATACAGTTCGTTGTCCCATGTAAAGCCAAGCCATTTGATGTCGTTCTTGATATTCTCTACATATTCTGTTTCTTCGGTTGTGGGGTTGGTATCGTCGAAGCGCAGATTGCACTTGCCGTTATATTTTTTCGCCAATCCGAAGTTGAGGCATATAGAAGTCGCATGCCCTATGTGGAGATAGCCGTTCGGTTCCGGCGGGAAACGTGTATGTACACGGCCACCGTGCAAGCCGGCCTCTATGTCGTTTTCAATAATATCTTCTAGGAAATTAAGTGATTTTTCTTCGCTCATTTTTTTGCCTGATAAGGATGCAAATGTAAGCAGTATGGCGCCTTGTTTGGATAGAGAATTAAATATGCGTACCGAATTCGCTAAAAACACTAATTTGCTCACTTCCCGCAGTGGCGGTTTTTGCGATGAACGCAAGGAGACAATTGGCATTTTTGTGCCATCCCTACCACAGGGGTGGTGTTACCCGGTGGATGGTGGACGCGGCTGCAAATGCGGCATCAGCCGGTCATGCCGTATGGTTTGTAACCGTGCAACCATCGGCTGAATTCCATAATTCCGGAGGGCGCGAGCCGATATGGTCACTGTTACAGCCGCATAATGGCAGTATTACTGTTGTGACCGAAAGTGCGGGATATGAGTTTGAGTTCGGTACGGAGCAATACCGGGCGGCTATTTATGCGAAACTCATCAGAAATGGTGTGCCGAGTGGTGTTCCCGTTATTATTTCTGACGATCGGGCAGTTTGGGCCGGAGCGGCAGCCGTGGCCGATCGGAATCCGATGATTGGGGTGTTGCATTGCGACGATCCTTATTATTACGAGATCGGGCGCCTATACAAGGACCAGATGGCGGCCTGTGTATGTGTGTCCGAAAGGGTGCGTCGTCTGTTTTTGCACCATTGCCCCGACGTACCTGTTGAAAAGGTGAGCGCAATTCCATGCGGGATCAATCTGCCGCCGGTTCGGTCGCAGGATGAAAGGGTGATCGAGACCACCAGATTGGTTTTCATTGGCCGGTTTAACGACGAACAAAAGCGCGCGGGTGACCTTGTGAAGATTGCCGGAGCCTTGGTAGAGCAGGATTTTCAGTTCCATTTGGATATAGCGGGTAATGACGCGGTGTCCGGGGAGGAGTACAGTCGATATTTTGAGGAAGTGGGGGCAGGTGATAAAGTTACCTTTAACGGATGGTTGAGTGCAGGGCAGGTAAATGATCTGCTGAGCAGGGCGGATGTGCTTGTTCTTACGTCCAATTTTGAAGGTACTCCGCTGGTGATGATGGAAGCGCTGGCTGCAGGTTGTGGCTTCGCAGGTACGCGGGTTAGTGGCATTGAGGACTACGAACACCATGAATTTGCCGCAGACTGTTTCAGGTCGTTTGATGTGGGGGATATTGCAGAGGCTGTGAAAAAGATCAGAGAGATTTCGGCCATACCGGTTGTTCAGCGGCGTGCTGCCGCGCGAAAACTGGCTGAGGCCGAATTTAGTATGGATGTTTGCCTGGAGCGCTATTACAGTGTAGTGGATGCAGCAACTACAGCCGGTATAGCTCCTGTATCGCTACACGTAGGAAGAGTACAGATGATAAGGTCGCGAGCAATGGCGCTGGCAAGAATGTTGAAAGTGTCACTCAAAAAGTGACAACAGATCAGAATAAAAAAACCTCGCTGCAAGGCGAGGTTTGTTATTTATGAAGATGAGTCAGATCACATTTTCCACTCGTCCACACTTGTGTTATCGTTTGAAGAAGCTGCGATAGCAGGCATTTCATCACTTACAGATGAAGATACACTCATGCCGCCCTCCTCGTTTTCGTTATCGTGGTTGAAAGCATCGAAATCAAAATTCGGCATAAGGTCGGTCTTCACGTAGTTGATTGTGTCGGTGAGGCCTGACAGGAACTTATTAAAATCTTCCTTGTACAGGAACATCTTGTGACGGTCGTAACCATTGTCGTCAAAACGTTTCTTGCTCTCGGTGATAGTGATGAAGTAGTCGTTCCCACGCGTTGCCCTCACATCGAAGAAGTAAGTCCTCCTCTTGCCTGCCTTAATGCGTTTGCTGTACAGACTTTCATTACGGCTTTCGCCCCTGCTTTCGTCAAAGTTTTTGTTTTCGTACGACACAATTCTTTTTTTAAGTGATGAATAGGACACAAATTTAACTAAACCGATGAAGTATCCAAATTATTTTCAATCTTCCGAAAGTGTGTGGAAAACAAGTGAATAGGCACTTTCGGGCAGGGTGTCAATCACATCCGGTTGGCACTTTCCAGGCAACTTTGTTTAAGAAATTTTCTTTGGAAATATCAGTTATATTTGTTGCCATAAAACTTGTTGCTCCCCGTTATAACCATACAACGGAGCGATGAATCCAATTTTTAAGAAGATGAAAGTAGTAATATTTGCAGGCGGCAGGGGCACCCGTATATCTGAGGAATCGGCGTTGAGGCCGAAGCCCATGATCGAGATAGGAGGTCGCCCGATTTTGTGGCACATTATGAAGATCTATGCGGCTTATGGTCACACGGAGTTCATCATATGTCTGGGATATAAGGCGCACATCATTAAGGAGTATTTCGCCAATTACTTCCTGCACAATGCAGACATCACCGTAGATCTGTCTAATAATTCGCTGGAGGTGCACAAAAATTCATCCGAGCCATTCAAGATCTCGCTTATTGATACCGGATTGGACACAATGACCGCCGGCCGGCTGAAGCGCGTGTTGCCATATGTGGGCAACGAAACGTTTTTGCTGACCTATGGTGATGGTGTGAGCGATGTGAACCTCGATGAGGTGGTGAAGTTTCATAAAAACAGCGGCAAAATATGCACAATGACCGCGATACAGGCAACCAGCCGCTTCGGGGTATTGAAAATGGAAGACGACGGCACGATAGAGAGCTTTGAAGAGAAACCTGAAGATTCGGGGACATGGATCAACGGAGGATTCTTTGTTGTGGAACCGGGCATAGCCAACTATCTGCATAATGATGCCGACGATATTATGTGGGAGCGCCAACCGATGAACGATCTGGCGCGTGATAAGCAGATCGCTGCATTCAAACATCATGGATTCTGGAAGTGCATGGATACATTGCGCGATAAGGAAGAGCTGGAACAGATGTGGCAAACAGAACCAACATGGAAAAAGTGGTAACGGTTGAGGGCTTGCGCCGGGCGTATAGCGGCAAAAAGGTTTTTCTGACCGGCCATACCGGCTTCAAGGGCGCTTGGATGCTGCAGATATTGCATTGGCTGGGTGCTAACGTGAAAGGCTATTCACTTGCCCCTGAAAAGGCACAAGACCTTTATAACCAGATAGACGGCGATAAGCTGTGTTACAGTTCGGTGATAGCAGATGTATGCGACAAGCAGAAGTTGCAGGTGGAGCTGGGCCGTTTTGAGCCCGATTTTGTTTTCCATTTTGCAGCACAACCCCTCGTTCGCCGTGGCTACGAAATGCCGTCCTACACGTTCATGGTAAACGCGCAGGGTACAGCGCACATGCTGGATGCTATGCGTATATTGCCGGGTAAGACTGTGGGTGTGATGATCACTACCGACAAAGTGTATGATAATCCTGAACGTGGGTTACCCTTTGCCGAAGATGATAAGTTGGGTGGGTATGATCCATATTCGGCAAGCAAGGCATCGGCTGAGATTGTTATTGACTCATTCAGGCGTTCTTTTTTCAATCCCTCTCGGTATCCAGAGCACAATAAATCTATTGCGGCTGCGCGTGCCGGTAATGTGATAGGAGGCGGAGATTATTCAGATGACCGTATCGTATGCGACATCGTGCGCGCAATATCTTTTGGTGAAACAGTGGGTTTGCGTAATCCTGCATCGGTGCGGCCGTGGCAGCACGTACTGGAGCCACTGAGTGCCTACCTGATGTTGGGCGCGGCCATGGCTGAAGACCCGGTCAAATATGCCACTGCATATAATTTTGGACCAAACCCCGATGATATGTTGACTGTTGAAGACCTTACGAAGGTGTTTATAGAACATTACGGTGCAGGTGACTATCAGGATACGTCGGACTCAAAGGCGGTACACGAGGCTAAACTATTGTTGCTGAATAGCGAGAAGGCAAAAACAGAATTGGGGTGGGAGTCTAAAATGGATGCACGGACAGCCATACAGTGGACTGCAGAATGGTATGCTGACAAGCACCATACAGCGCACGAAAAGTGCATGAAACAGATAGAGGCTTATTTCTAACCGGTGAACCCAGAAGCAAGTAACAAAGCATGCAAGTAGAACAATTGCCCCTGAGTGGTGCGTGTCTTATAACAATGCCGTCATCGGCTGATGCCCGAGGCACGTTTGTAAAGGCGTTTCATGAAGATTCGTTGGCGCAGGCCGGCATTCATTTTACACTAAGGGAGAGTTACTTTTCGTTTTCACATAAAGACGTGATCCGCGGCATGCATTTTCAGTTGCCACCTCATCAGCACAGTAAGGTGGTATTCTGTCCGCAGGGTGCAATTCTGGATGTAATAGTGGATCTGAGGACGGGATCACCGACTTATGGTCAGTATTATGCTGCCGAGCTTAGCGCGCAGAACCACAAGGCATGCTTTATTCCCGAAGGTTTTGCTCATGGTTTCAAGTCACTTACCGATAATGCGATGACCTACTACCTGGTTTCGTCGGTGTACAATGGTCCACACGATACGGGCATTCGTTACGACAGTATTGGCTTCGATTGGCAGGTGGCATCACCGATACTTTCGGCCCGTGATCTTTCGTTCGGAACGCTTGCTGATTTCAAGAGCCCTTTCTGATAGAGCTAATTACTTATTGAAGAGATTCTGCGCTTTATTGAGGCCCTGTGTGGCGAAACACTCAATAACATCTACCGAGCGCAAAATGCCGTCCTTTACGGCATCCATCTCGGATGGTTTCCATTTGCCCAATACAAATTCAACCTGCCTGCCCTTGGGGTAGTCGTTTCCTATGCCGAAGCGCAACCTTGGGTACTTGTCGTGTGTGAGGACCTCCTGAATGTTCTTGAGGCCATTGTGCCCGGCATCGCTGCCAGATGCACGCAGGCGCAAAGTGCCCAGTGGTAGTGCCAGATCGTCGACTATGACCAGCATATTTTCAACCGGAATTTTCTCCTTGTCCATCCAGTATTTGGCAGCCTTCCCGCTCAGGTTCATGTAGGTGGTAGGTTTGATGACAACAAACGTGCGTCCCTTCCATTTCACTTCTGATACAAACGCATGCCTGTCCAGCGCAAATGTGCCGCTATTCTTTATCACAAACGAGTCTGCTACATCAAAGCCTATATTGTGGCGGGTTGCGTCATATTCGGCACCAATATTTCCAAGGCCAACGATCAGGAATTTCATGGCCGCGAAGATACAATATTCGTTGTAAGAGCAGGTTGCATGCGCATGGGCACAAAAAAAGAGGCTGCGATCGCAACCTCTTTTTTGTGTGACTAAGTGTCGACTAGTTGAATTCTGTGTCGGCAATGCCTTTGTTTACATCAACAGATTTTACTTTCATGCTCAGGTTCATGCCGCCGGGGCCCGGAATGCTGATAAAGTAAGGAACTTTATAGCCACCTGTGCCTGGTACCTCACGGTAATCAGACATATCGGTCGACATTGGTACGTCATTGCCCTGAGGGTCTTTGGCAGTGCGTGTTTCACGTACTTTCAAGCCGGTTTTTTCGTCGTAATATTCGATGGTCTTTTTGTTGTCGGAGCCAACTGCCTCAACGATGTATGCATTGGCACCTTCAACAGTTTCCATACCCTTGAGTGTGCGCTTGATACCATAGTCAGCGCCATGAAGATCGATCTGGATGTCAGCTTCTTCCTTAGTTTCAGCTATCTCTTCCGCGTCCATATCTTTTTTCTGGCCTTGTTGTTCCATGTAGCCTTTTGCGCCGTTGAATACTTTTTTCTGCACAGTCATTTTGTTGCCGTTCATGTCCACGTCAACAGTCTCACGCAGTTTGAAGCCTTCTTTTTTCTTCACCGTAATGGTGAGTTGCATGCCCTGAACCTCAGCATTGCTCACAATAGAAAGGTCTTTCACTTTCTTTATGGCAGCCTCACCACCTATCGCGGCAACGTACTTCTTGTACACATCATCGGCAGAAAGACCCAGAGGAGCAGCTTTAGTTTCTGTAGCAGCAACGGGACGGCCTGCGTAGTCATAATAATCCAGTTTGTTGTCGGCAGAGAAGCGCGCCAGCTTGTTGGCTACTTCTTCCTTGCTGCCCGCTACAACTATGTTCGCGTTGTCTGGGCGGATGTACTTCTGAGCCGCAGCCAATACGTCTGCAGGTGTCACTGCAGCAAGATTTTTCAGGTAGTTGCGGTAGTAATCTTTTGGCATGTGGTAGCGTTCAGTGTTGATAGCGAACTGAGCGATACGCCTCGGGTCTTCCAGACCAATAGCGAAGTTGCCCGAAATATAGCTGATGGTATTGCGAAGTGTTGAGTCGCTAACCAGTTCAGTGCGGATGATGCGCATCTCGTTCAGCAATGCTTCCAGAGCGCTGTCGGACACTACGTTCTTGCATTTGAGAGAGGCGTTGAAATTGCCGCAGATGATGTCTTCTTGAATAGAAGAGTAAGAACCATAACCCCATCCGTGTTTTTCGCGAATGTTCAGGAAGAGGCGTCCCTGCGAGCCACCACCCAGAATAGTGTTGGCCACTTTCACCTTGATAACGTCGTCAGCACCGGGCTTAAGGTCAGGAATAGCGTAGGTAACAGCTACAACGCTCTGAACGGCCGCATTGCGCGCTGCAAAAGCAACCTTTGTCTTGTTGGATACAGAAGCGGGAGTAGGGTAGGTGGCTACAGGTACTGTGCCGTTCTGCCATTTGCCGAAGTATTTCTCTACCAGCGGCTTCATCTCAGCTGCAGTCACATCGCCAACAATGGCCATGTACGCAACACCCGGTTTGAAGTAGGTCCTGTAGTAGCTGATGCAGCGGTTCAGGGTGATGTTTTTCACTGTTCCTTCAGTTGCAACTTCGCCATATGGATGATTGGCACCATAGTTTACTACCGCGCTCACGTTGTTCACCATTGCATCAGGCTGGTTCTTCTGGGTCTCGATGTTCGAGAGCATTTTCTTCTTGGTCTTGTCCAGCTCGTCCTGAGTGATCTGGGCATTCATGGCTATGTCAGCCATCAGTTCCATGATCTTGTCCTGATATTTTTTAAGACCGCCCGCATTCATGCCTTCGCTAGACACAGAGATGCCTGCACCCATGCGGTCTATCTCTTCATTCAGTTTGTCTTTGCTGCGTGTTGTGGTGCCGGCCATCAGGAGTTCCGACATCATTTCGCGGTAGCCAGCCATGTCGCCCTCCAATTCAGGGCGAACGTCGAACTGGATGCTGCACTCAATTGTGGGCAGTTTGTGGTTCTCTACCACGAAAACCTTCATACCATTTGAAAGAGTGAAAC
The DNA here is from genome assembly GCA_014879545.1 of Chitinophagaceae bacterium. Lineage (GTDB taxonomy): Bacteria > Bacteroidota > Bacteroidia > Chitinophagales > Chitinophagaceae > Nemorincola. Next base: position 9,595 of record JACSRV010000165.1, read on the forward strand.
TCTCGGATTTTCCGAGGCTTATTTCCGGAGCCGGACCCGGCTGCGGCCTTATACTGCGGTTCACTGACTGGGCTTGTGTAGCCAATGTTGCAGCCAGTGCTATAATGGAAACTATTATCTTTTTCATTAATTGTCTTTTTAGCAGTTGCTATAATTTTTTGTAACCGATGATGCGGAATTATTTGCTTTTGGGATTGTTGGCGCTCTCTTTTGCTTTGTTCTCTTCAGATTTTGGCAGATAGTGCACAACCAGCCTGTTCTCCTTAGTGAAGTACTTGTTGGCTACGCGCTTGATGTCATCTTTTGTTACTTTCTTGTAGTTGTCCAGCTCGGTGTTGATGAGGTCTGCATTGCCGTTAAATGTGTGGTAGGTAGCAAGGTTGGTAGCTACACCCAGCACTTTCTGGTTCTGCTCAATGAAGTCATTTTCTGCCTGATTCTGCAGTTTCTGGAATTCTTCATCGGTCACTCCGTTCTTTTTGAGCTTTTCTATCTCTGCAAGCATAGATGCTTCCAGCACGTCTGCTGTCACGCCCATATTGGCGATGCCCAGCATGATAGCCAATCCCGGCTCTTCGTTACCCAGATCGAAGGCTGCGGCCTGCAGTGCTTTCTCCTGCTTGTCTACGATCTCCTTCTCAAAGCGAGAGCTCTTACCTTTTGACATAAGACCTGTCAGCATCTGTATAGCGTAGTAGTCGTGAGTACCTTGTTTTGGTGTGTGGTAGGCAAGAATAACGCCCGGTAGCTGCACGTTGTCGTAGAACTTTACGCGCTTCTCAGCTTTCTGCACAGGTTCTACCTCGGTTGGGCGAGGAATTGCACCCTTGCCTTTCGGTATTTCACCGTAGTATTTCGCGATCAGTTCTTTCGTTTTTGCCTGGTCTATGTCGCCTGCTATCACCAGAACCGCGTTGTTAGGCACGTAGAATGTCTTGTAGAAAGACATGAACTCGTCCAGTGTAGCTTTGTCAATGTACTGTTCTTTACCTATCGGGCTCCATTTGTAAGGGTAAGTAGTGTAAGCGTTCTCAAAGATCACGTTGATGAGCTGGCCGTAAGGCGTGTTGTCATAACGTTGCTTCTTTTCTTCTTTCACCACGCTGCGTTGTGTTTCCACACCGGTCATGTCAATTTTTGCATGCAGCATACGCTCTGATTCCATCCACAGTGCCAGTTCCAGCTGGTTGCTTGGCAACACCTCGTAGTAGAACGTGCGGTCTTGCGTTGTATTGGCGTTGAGTTGTCCGCCTGCCGCCTGCACGAGTTTCATGAACTCGCCGCGCTTGATGTTTTCACTTCCTTCAAACAAAAGATGCTCGAAGAAGTGCGCAAATCCTGTACGCTCAGGGTGTTCGTTCTTTGAACCAACGTGATACATTACCGAAACCGCCACAATAGGAGTGGAGTGGTCTTCGTGCAATATCACATGCAGTCCGTTTGGCATGGTGTATTGCGTAAAATTGATTTTCGCTGCAGCCTGCTGCATACCGGCCGTCACAAGTGACACACCCAGTAGGAGGCTTTTGAGAGCGCTTCGCTTCATAAATTATAAGATATTAGGTCGCAAAAATAGCTGTATCGCATGGAATTATCGTGATTTCGTGTAAAAATCACCCATATTTCCCCTGACAGGGGTTGTGGCGGGTCAAGCAGAATAATTGTGGAGACCGACTGTAATATAACCCGATGCTTTCTTTGTATGCCACCTGACGACCGTGGCGACATGTCCTAATCTTGTTTTAGCCATATTGCCATTCATGTGTCCGGCTTAATATCGAGGTCGATATTGGCGGATACTCTGTACCGGATAACGGATAATGCACCGAACAATTTCTCCCGAATCCGCAATTTTCAATTTTCGCGCTTTTTTTGTCTATCTAATTGATTTTCAATTGGTATGCGGGGAGCAAGCGGGTAGTTTGTTTCCCGAAAAACTCCCGAAAAACTCCCACCCTTTTTCTCATCCCGAATGTTTTGGGGTCAACCGCCAGCATTTCAAAAAAATCACCGCACCTACCTTGTAACGTCATTTCCTGCAACATCTGTACAATTTACAACCAGGAAGGTAATGGGGCAAAAAGAAAATCTATGACAGTGCGTTTTGTGTGGTATGGCAGAAGATTTTTGGGGAATGGCGAAGAATATTCTTCTCCGCTCAAGTAGGGATGGCAGTGCAGCATCGTTGTCTTGTGTGCTCATCCTGTCGGGGAGCAAAGAGTAAATAATCGACACTTCCCACAATTAATTGAGGCGTAATCGTCTAAAACAAGGCGCCCCTGCACATCGGGTGCAGGGGCGCCAAAACAAAATAGTATAGTATTTAGTTCACCATGAGTTTTGCTGCAGAATGCCCATGGCTGGTGGCCACCGTAACAATGTAAAGTCCGGCCGGTACCGGCAGTGTCACTTCTGTTGATTGATTTGTGCGCCCTGTTCCGGTAAACACTGTGCGGCCGGTAACATCGCTCACAGAGATCTGAACGTCTTCATTCTCATTTGAAGTTAGCTTCACGTAGAAGGTGCCATTTGTGGGGTTGGGGGATATCTGCGGAGCGGCTATCGCTTCATTGCTGATGTCGTTTACACTATTCACCAGTGCTCCGCACAAAACGCCGGAAAGCGGCTTGGCAGGCGTAATAACACGCACACTGTACAGAGGACTTCCTACGTAAAGGTTGCCACATTCGTCAAACTCAAGACCGTAGGGAAGTATGCTTGCTGACAGAGCCGCGCCGTCATCACCCTTGCTGTCCACATACGGGATATTTTTGCCGTCGCCTGCATAAGTGGTAATGATGTTTGTGCCACTGGCCACCTTGCGGATGCGCTGGTTAGCTACATCGGATACATACAGGTTGCCATCGTTGTCTTTTGCTACGCGCATCGGCTGCGCAAGGCGGGCTGTATCGGCTTTTCCGCCATCTCCGCTGAAGCCGGGAGCACCGTTACCGGCCACAGTAGTAACGATGCCTGAAGAAGAAACCCGCCTTACACAGTTATTGTCGTAGTCGGCAATGAAAAGGTTGTTAGCGTCATCCAGAAACAGGCCGGAGGGATGGTTGAATTTTGCATTGGTGGCTACTCCGCCATCACCGCTATATCCTTTGGCATTGCGTCCTGCAATAGTAATGATGTTGCCTGTGGTATTGATCACCTTGCGTATCACGTGGTTGTTACGGTCGGCGATGTAGATGTTGTTCAGTGCGTCAGTTACGATATCACACGGGCCGTTCAGCAGCGCTGCGGTTGCAGGTCCGTTATCACCGGCATATCCTGTTTTTGTACGGTTGCCGGCAATGGTAGTGATGATGCCGGTTTTCATTTCCACCTTGCGGATGCTGCCAATGCCATCTGCAATCAGCAGATTCTGAGCAGTATCGAAGCAAATAGCGGCACAGCCACCCAGCTTGGCAGCCAACGCCGATATATTGTCGGCAGTATTGCCGGGCGAATCCGGCACATTGATCACACCGGCAACAGTGGTGATGACGCCGGTGATCGCATCGATGCGACGGATGCAAGCATCGTTTACATAGCCCATTGGCCCGCCATCGGCAATGTACAGGTTCTTCTGTTTGTCTTTGCAGATGTCAGAAGGGGACCGCAGCAAGGCGTAGCGCGCAGGTCCGTTGTCGCCGGTGTGCCCCGGTTTGTTGGCTCCGGCAACGTGCATAATGTATTGGGCGTTGGCGGCTGAGCCGGTAAAAATGGTGGCTGTAACGGCTAAAATGTGTAGTGCTTTCTTCAATTTCGGTAGATTTTTCGGTGTTCTGATAGATTTTAGTTCTGTAAAAGTAACGAATAATGAATCGTATTTTATCTCTCCCGAAGTTTTACGCCTGTCATCTCCCCCTGCGAAAATACATTCAGGTTGTTTTTAATTTATATTGTGTTTTTGCGGGTGTAAGCCGTACCTTTGCCGCCCAATCGGGACGAACGATCGGGGGAACGGCACTTTTGGTGCATGTTGATGAGCAACAATTTAGGAAAAAATTGAAAAAATATTTTG
>JACSRV010000004.1 GCA_014879545.1 Chitinophagaceae bacterium
ATACACGGGAGCTGGCGTCTTCACCCTTCCGTTCCTGTATGGATTTCGTCCTGAAGACTTTAATGTCATCGTTGCGCTTGGAATAGTTCTTATTATTCCTGATTTTGTCAAAATGGTGAAAGGTTGGCTCGGAGTGAGTGACTCCGGACTCAACTTCAGTATGGGTACATTCTTTACCGGAGCTACCGCAATAATGGGCGGCGGACTCGGCTTTGCGACTCAGGCAGGAGGATTGACAACTGCTATGCCTGGACTTCAGAAATATATTGCAAAAATTCCTGGTATGAAGGGCGTTGTGAATAGCTTATATGGACGAACTGGCACTGCTGAAGTAGTCGGAGAGCCCGGAAGTAGTTAATAGCATTTCGCACACTCATACCTCACCCCATCCCCGGTATCCTAAGGATATCTACTCCGATTACTCTGAGGATAAACACGGAGAATATGACTACGATGAGTCCGATAATGCAGGAAGTCATCAGCTCTTGTGCTTTGGTGATTTTCTCAGGTTCTCCTGCTGAGGTCTGCATCAGGAATGCGGAGTAAATGATACAGCCTAAGGCAACAGTGCCTGCTATCCCGATTCCGAATCCGAATACTTGATATTGAATAAAAGATTTTAAGTCAGGATAGATACAGCCCAGTGCGGTCCAATTGCCACCACGATAAATACAATTGTTGCATTCTCTTTGTTCTTCACCGTTCTCGATATTCTGACATAATCTGCGTGAGTTTCCTGTTGCGAGTGGTTCATCATTACAGCCTGTTATATCCATAAATTTACCATCTGCTATACATTGTTCACAAGCCTTTCTCTGATCAGCATCAACGTTGTCGTTATACCTACTACAAAGAGAGGATATTGCACCAAGTACGCTTGGGGAATTTTTTGCAATATTTTGCCTTTCTGACTGGTTTTGAGTGCTTAGCTTGCCTTCTAAATATTCACTCAACTTTTGGGATGCGGTTTCTTCATCTGTTGTGCATTTGTTAGGTGTCGTCAGAAACCCTTGATAATAGTGTCCTGCCTCAAGGCATGCAGTACACTCGGCGTTTGAGCCACAAATCTGATTTCTGATCATTGCCGGATCATGGTCAAACGCTTCGCCTTGATCCATGTCTCTTGGGTCTTCTTCCGTTTGTTCTTTATCGATACAGGTACAACTTTCTACTTGCGACTTGGGAATGGTTGTTTTTGGATTTGCAAGACATTCATAATAGAGTCTCGTTTCTCTTCTGTATTGTTCGCAGTTTTTAAGAGTGCTATAAGCCTCAAGGTCATTGTCATACTCATTCAAACCGGGAGTGGTTGTACCTCCAATCAATTTGAGACTGGTTTCAAGATTTCCCCGACACAGGGTCCTGTTTCCGGCAACGGTAGTAACTGCCGTTTCAAGCTCTCCGAAAATAACTCCACGGATTGATTTTGACCAATCAAAAAGTCTTCCAAGAATGGAATGATTTTCAAGAATTGAGAAGGGAGGTTCTTTTTCAAGAAGGGCATCGACATCAAGCGAGCAGCATGCTTCACTGTGAAATCCGCAGTTTCCGGAAAGATTTTTGGCAAGATCTTGGGCGGTAGAGCCTGATTCAGATGATAAATCCTTGCGAATCACGATACCACGACTGCAAACAGTATTTAAATTATCACATAATGGAGTAACGTCATTTTCCACACAAGACTCGCCGATATAGCGACAATCTCCATTGCGGGGAGGTGAGGGTGGATCGGTAGGAGCAGTATTGTTTTTGACCTCGACCCGCGTGTTACCACACTCAAGTTGACTCAATTCAGTACCCGGCACATCTGCATTCACCCGAAAAATTGAAAAGTCATGGACCCCACGGGATAAATTAAATACTTCTGTTTTTGATCCGTTCTCAGGTACCACGATTTTCCTCATTTCCCTCCTGTCGATGAGTTGTCGCGATGAAAAGCCTACACCGAACTCTTCTCTAAATTTCGGATCAACAACGATACACAGCTCTCCTTTATGGGTTGCGTCTCCGGTGATCGTGAGGTTCACTGAGCCATCGGATTGTTCAGTTACGGTTATAGCATTTAATTCGTTGAATGAAGACACGCACATATTTTTACTCTGTTCTACTCCGGCACAATTTGCCGCATGTACTTCTTGACTAATGAGCGAAAAAAATAGAATTAAAAAAGACAAAAATACATAGTGCTTTGTCTTCTTCCCGTACTTTTTCATATGTAGATCCATTATAGCGAAATAATTTGTCTTTTTATTCTTTCTCCCCATCATCCCATCCCCAGTATCCTTAGGATATCTACTCCGATTAATCTATTGTATCAGAACTGAAAAGATCATTTTCCCTCTGCCTCTTCAAGGGCTTTCTGAACATAAATGTAGATG
>JACSRV010000003.1 GCA_014879545.1 Chitinophagaceae bacterium
CGTCATAAGCTGCAATTACACCTTCTTTCATCGTATCGCTCAATAGCGGCATACGTATTGCTTCAGCCATAGTATTTGTTGTCGGTTTTGAACATCAAAAGTATATTTTTTTGGTCAAACGAGAACTACAATTTGCTCATTGTCTACACTATTTAACACACATTGAGGAACATGGGTTGCCAGTAGTATTTCGGGTTAATATTGCAGTTGCGAATTTAAAATAATCATATGTAAGTCGTGCGCCCGTTCAGGATAGTTGCTTAATGTTTAACCGGGCAGTTTTCCAAAGCGATTATGGTACGCCCGTTCAAGCGTTTCTCTGTGGTCGGGGTGGGAGATACTGATCAGCAATCGAGCCCTCTGTTCCATATTTTTCCCATAAAGATTCACCACACCATATTCAGTAGCAACGTAGTGAATGTGCCCCCTGGTAGTGACCACGCCTGCACCTTCCTTCAGCATCGGTACTATTCTGGAGATTCCTTTACTAGTAGTAGATGGTAGGGCGATGATCGGTTTTCCTCCATCAGACAAAGCAGCAGCTCGCATAAAGTCCATTTGTCCGCCAATGCCCGAGTATTGATAGGTGCCGATGGAATCGGCGCACACTTGTCCGGTAATGTCTATTTCCAATGCACTGTTGATCGCAACCACTTTCGGATTTTTATAAATGGTTGTTACATCGTTCACGAAATCGGCACCAAGACAGTTGACACTGACATTGTCATTTACAAAGTCATAGACGCGACGGGTTCCCAGAATGAACGAGCTTATTGTCTTGCCGGGAAAGACCTTTTTTCTGGAGTTGTCTACAACACCAGATTCGATCAGCGGAATCAGTCCGTCGGAGAACATTTCGGTGTGTACACCAAGATATTTGTGGTTTTTCAGTGATCGCAATACAGAGTCCGGGATGGCTCCGATACCCATTTGCAGGGTTGATCCGTCGTCGACAAGTGTTGCCACTTGCTTGCCTATTTTTTCTGTTATCTCGTCAGCTTTTGATGAATAATCTACCTCAGGCAGCTCCGATTCATACCATACCATGGCTGCGAACTTGCTGTAATGTACATTCCCTTCCCCCAACACCCGTGGCATACGCGGATTGACCTGGGCGATAATGACCGGTGCATTCCGCACTGCCGAAATAGCAATATCTGCTGACGTACCCAGGGTGCAATATCCATGCTCGTCTGGTGGAGATACCTGAACTATCGCTACGTCGAGCTTAAGTATCGATTTATCAAACAATTTAGGGATCTCGCTAAGGAAAACCGGCAGGTATTCTCCATATTCTGAATTGACCCATCCGCGTACATTGTCAGAAACAAATAGAGAATTCAGCCTGAAGCTCTTCAATACTTCCGGGCGATTCCAGTCTAATTTCCCGTGAGTGCTGATCGCAACCAACTCAATATCAGAGATCTCGGCAAATCGGTCGAGCATCTTGTTCACCAGAAATACCGGAGTTGCGGCACTCCCATGTATAAAGACCCGGTTGCCTGAACGTATCAGTTTGAGGGCATCATCGGCAGAGGTGTAGTTAATTTGCATTTGCTTCTTCTTTTGAGCGCAAATGTATACAGAAAGCCACCTAACGGAATGATGTTGAAAAGCAGTTAACCTGATAATTGTCAGTGGAATTGGATATTTTTATCGGATTTTTGTCGGCAGGTGTTAAATCCTGCATCGCAATGTCATTTTCTTGAGGTAGGTAAGCCCCCGGGATTTTTGAGCAACCAAATGGTATATTATTTTTTAGTATTTTTTGCGGCTTTTTTGGTTGATCTGGTTCCCTTTATTGGTCCTCCTGCATGGACTGTTATGGTGTTTTTTCAGATGCGATATGGGCTGGATATTTGGTTGGTAATGGTTATGGGAGTTGCCGGTTCCACCCTTGGTCGGTATATCCTTAGTTTGTACATGCCTGTCCTTTCGGAAAAGTACATCAGTGCACAGAAGAAAGAGGATATCGAATTTATTGGTAAAAGACTTGAGGGAAAAGACGGTAAAGTGCGGCTTTTTGCTCTTCTATATACGCTGGTACCTTTGCCATCAACGCCATTGTTCACAGCAGCCGGTGTTGCCCGAATTAAAATATCCAAGATAATTCCATCTTTTGTCGTTGGTAAATTCTGTAGTGACCTTTTGATGGTTCTCAGTGGTGATTTTGCAGCAAGAAATGCGGTTGCGATCGCAAATGGCTTTTTCACCTGGAAAACTGTTACAGGATTTGTCGCAGGCGTAATCATCATCATTCTTTTCTTCGCCATCGATTGGCGTGAGCTGCTCCAAAACAAACGATTCCGTTTGAATTTTAACATTTGGAAGTAGAATTTGTTAAAATAAATCAAAAAATTTTATTTAATTTTCT
>JACSRV010000082.1 GCA_014879545.1 Chitinophagaceae bacterium
CCACAATGGACATGGATACTTTCCTGGTCGATACGTCTACAGTATACAACAAAACATCCAGCCTGTTGCCGCTTTTCTCAAATGGCGACGAGTCTGACTGGGTTACCCATCAGGTCGATCTCACATCTCTCAAGCACATTGTACCGCTGTATGTCGGCTTCCGTTACACATCAGCAAACGGCACTTCCGGTAGCACCTGGTTTCTCGATAATATCAACACAACCACCGCATTCCTTGCCGCACCCGATAACAATCATTTGTTTGCATCAGCAAAAAAGCCATTCACTTCCTGGTACAGCAATGATGCAGTGAATATTACCTGCAACCTCACCAACACCGGAACATATACCCTGTTACTCACCGACATGACCGGCCGGCTCATTGTGCGCTCAGAACTATTGCTAACCTCCGGCAAACAACACAAGTCAATTCCGGTCGGCAACCTTTCATCCGGTATTTACCTACTCTCCATTCGTGGAGAAAATGAAGCATTTACTGCCCGGCTTCCTGTCCAACAGTAGAACGAGAGCCTCAATGGTCACCCTTGTTGGCAAATTAGCTACCTTTGTAGCCGTTTTTGAAGCATGCACACTTTATCAGAAGAAAATTACCTCAAGGCTATCTACAATCTGGATAAGCAAGGTCTCACAAAGATCACTCCCACCGCTATATCCGAATCATTAGGCAACAACCCGGCATCCGTTGTCGATATGCTGAAGAAACTTGTCGAAAAGGAACTGCTTCAGTACGAAAAAAGCAAAGGCGTAAAGCTGACCCATACCGGACAGAATGTTGCCATTTCCATCGTACGCAAGCACAGACTATGGGAGGCCTTCCTGCTAGAGAAACTTGGCTATGGCTGGGATGAGGTACACGACATTGCCGAACAATTGGAACACGTGTACCACCCCGAACTTGCCGACCGACTGGATAAGTACCTTGGATTCCCCCAATACGACCCACACGGCGACCCCATACCCAAAGCAAACGGTGAAAGTGCGGTATCCTACAAAACCCTACTTGCCGAGATCGATGAAAACAAGAAATGTCGTGTTGTAGCTGTAAAAGACACCAGCACTCCATTCCTCCAATATCTGCGAAAACTCAACATCGGTATCGGAACTTCAATTTCAGTTATTGAAAAGATACCCTTCGACGGCTCACTCACCATCTCTATCAACAACGAACTGCAGCAGACCGTTTCACGTCTGTTTGCCGACAACCTCCTTGTAGAAGAGTAACTCTTACTTATAAGTGGTCATATATTTCCGGATCCGTTCATAGAGATCCGGATCTGTATCCTTATTCCGCTCGTCGGCAAGATACCTTTCTATCATCTGCCTGTCTGTCGCAATACTTCCGTTATAATGCAGCAGTGAGGGCGTATTACGTTGTACTGCGTATCGCAAATATCGTAACTCCACATTTACAGGCGCTGCTGCTATGCTCTTCTCCAGCGCGTCCCTTCCTGCATAGAAATACTTCAGTTTTGTATACGGGTTCCCAACATGGTTACACATCATTATCTTGCCCACCGCCTTATAACCAGCTATTATTGATGCAGGAACTTGCTCGCCTGCCGGTATTGCGCACAATTTCTTTGCAGCCTCTTCGTCCTTCACAGACCGGTAATAGAGTTCCCTGACGGCAAGCAGTTCATCAGACTGAGAAAACGCCGCTTCGGATAACACAAATATTGCTGGCAAGAACACTAAAACGATCCTCTGAAACATTACTTCTTCTTTTCATCAGGAAAAACAAAACCATCCAGAAATGCATTCACCTTTGGCTCCGGGATCTCTTTTTCCGATATCGCCATTGCTACTGCTATAAATCGCCCATTGGTCCAGCCCTTCACCTTAATATTATTTCCCTTCTCGTCCTTCCAGTAATCCAACACACCCCGAGTCTGTTCGTTGCCGCGCAGCCTGTGTCCTTTTCCATATCCCGCCGCAGATGCTATTCCGAACGAGCTTTTAAGGTAGTCCAGGTATTGAATTAAAACGCCCTCAGCCTCCTCAGCCTTCGCTATAGATTCTTTCATCCCCACGCAGATCACATCATAATACACATTCTCATTGGTACATTCAGCAACATACACCTTTGATGAATCAGGACTCATCGACAGCTCAAACTTGCCCGGATCGCAGAACATATATACAGAACAGCCCGTCTTGTCGATCGGATATTTTTTCAAAGATTGCGCGGCAGCCCCAAAACCGGCCAGCAGCAACATTCCCGCCAGTAGCGGCGCTCTCAATGATCTTAAGTATTCACTTATCATGACCTTACAACAAATATGGGTTGATGATGAATCGGAAAATTGCAGGAATTGGCAATGAAACATTTCTCCTGGGCTCGCTCATGA
>JACSRV010000099.1 GCA_014879545.1 Chitinophagaceae bacterium
CCCACAAACCCGCCAGAATGCCAAAAGAACAGGTATAGTGAGGCACCGGATACTCCGCGTGCCCGGTGATCATAACAACGGCGCTATGCAACCGGTATAAAAGAGAAATGGCCCGCACAAAGTGCGAGCCATTTCAGTTATTGAAGACCGGGCCGAAACCCTGATCATTACTGTTGCATTACGAAGTGGAACGCAGTGTTTCCGGCTTCTGAACGGAGGTTCAGGATGTACATGCCGTTTGCCAATGTGTTGCTCACCTGGATCCTTTCGTTAACGCTGCCGTTACGAACCTGTACTTTGCCACGGTAAACTACCTGACCCAGCATGTCTGTTACGTCTACGTCGAGTTCTTTATCTTCTGTAGCTGTTACTGTGCCACGGATGATGAAGTCACCTTTGTTAGGGTTAGGCATCAACCTGATGTCCATTGCATTGTTGCCAACGCTTGCAACACCTGTAGTGCTAACTTTCATAACTACTGACTTAGAACCCATCATTGAAGGACAAGCGCCATGGCTGGTTACTTCGCAAGTCACTTCGTCGTTATTCTCGAAGCTGTTGCTAGTGTAAGTAGCGTTAGTAGCACCCTGTACAGCGATGTTGTTCACCAACCACCTGTAAGAAGCGTTAGCACCTGCACCTACTGCTGTTGCAGTGAGTGTAACTGACTGGCCAGCTGCGATGCTAGTGCCAGGGTTAGCAGTGATAGTAACTACAGGAGTAGCTTGTGTTTCAACAGTCATCTTAGCGTTGTCTGTAGCTACGTCAGCAAGACGGCAAGCGAAGTTGCTGGTCATTTCTACAGAGATCACATCGTTGTTAGCAGGAACATAAGAGTAAGAAGCACCTGAACCAACGTTCACACCGTTTTTCTTCCAAACGTAAGATGGTGCAGCACCACCGTATTCAGGAGTTGCAGTGAATGTTACGTTAGTACCAGCACATACTGTTTCACCAGGATTAGCTGTGATAGCAACTGTTGGCATCTGGTGGCTGCTTACTGTCATTGTAACAGAAGCGTTCACAGTAGCCGGAGTAGCACAAGCTTCGCTGCTAGTGAGAGATACGCTAACTACGTCGCCGTTTGCAGGAACGTAAGCGTAAGTGTTAGTACCGAGACCTACGTTAGCACCGTTCACTTTCCACTGATAAACAGGAGCGATACCGCCGTTTGAATTAGTTGCAGTGAATGTAGTGAGGACACCCAGACAAACTGTGTTACCAACGCCAGTGCTTACAGCAACTGTAGGAGCAACACCCGGATTAACAACTACTGTAGCGCTTCCGCCCATTTCGCTGCTGCATGATGTAGCAGCATTCAGTGCGATAGCTGTGTAGTTGCCTGCAGCTGACTGCAGACCGAATGTGATAGATGAACCAGTACCTGCTACTGCAACACCGGTTGGTGTGCCATCTCGGTAGAGCTGGTAGTTAACACCAGACTGTGAGTTGCTAAGGCCAACCGCAACACCAGGAGTAGTTGCAGAAGCGCAGTAGCTACCACCGCCAGTTACCATCTGAGCAACAGGAAGTGCGTTAGCATTTACAGTTGCAGAACCTGTCATTACGTTAGTACATCCGTTAGATGTGCTTGTAGCGATCACGTTGTAGTTGCCAGAAGCAGTCTGAGCACCGAAGTTCAGGTTGCTGCCAGTACCAGCGAGGATAGCACCTGTAACAGGTACACCACCTTTGTAAAGCTGGTAGTTAACACCTACTGAAGAACCAGCGAGACCAACTGTTACACCAGCACCACCTGCGCAGAAGTCACCACCACCAGTCACTGCGTAAGTAGCAGGAGGAGTGTTGATAGAAACTGAAGCGCTACCTGTCATTGTGTTTGTGCAAGAAGTAGTGTTGTTCATAGCAGCCACTGTGTAGTTACCAGCAATTGTCTGCATACCGAAGCTTACAGCACCGGTACCAGTACCAGCAACCGGAACACCAGTTGCGCTACCATCGCGGAGGAGTGTGTAAGACACACCAGACTGAGAACCGCTGATACCCACTTCAACACCTGTACCGCCTGCGCAGTATGTACCACCACCAGTTACACTGAATGTGGTTGGAGCAGGGTTGAGAGAAGAAGTAGCGCTGCCAGTCATGTTGTTAGTACATGAAGTAGTGTTGTTAGTTGCGATAACCATGTAAGTACCTGCAGTGTGTGCACCGAAAGATATCGGACCACCTGTACCTGCAACCGGAGTGCCTACTGCACCCGTAGCGGTGTTGTAGAGCTGGTAGCTGATACCTGTGTTAGAACCACTGAGGTTGATTGTAGAACCAGTGCTGCCGTTACAGTATCCACCACCACCAGTTACAGTGTAAGCTGTAGGGAGCGGGTTGATAACGATTGAAGCACCACCTGTCATCATCGCAGAGCAAGAAGATGTAGCGTCAGCTGCCATAACTGTGTAGTTGCCGGCAACTGTCTGAGGACCAAAGTTGATCATACCGCCGGTACCTGCTACAGGAGCACCTACTGCTATAGTACCAGCCCTGTAGAGTTGGTAGTTAACACCAGATGTAGAACCGCTGAGCATTACGTTAACACCCTCGCCGCCAGCGCAGTAGCTGCTGGTAGTTGTTACCACAGCATAAGAAGTAGGCGTAGTGTTCATAACCACAGTAGCAGAACCTGTCATAGCGTTTGTACAACCGGTTGTGTTGTTAGTAGCGAGTACTGAGTAAGTACCAGCAGCCTGAGCACCGAATGTGATTGCTGCGCCAGTACCTGCAACAGGTGAACCAACCGCTGTAGCACCATTCATAAGCTGGTAGCTGATACCAGTATTAGAAGATGCAAGACCAACAGCAACACCTGCAGCACCGTTACAGTAGCTACCACCACCTGTTACTGTCTGAGCAGCAGGGAGTGCATTTACAACAACAGTTGCAGCACCAGTCATATTCTTAGAACATGAAGTAGAAGGATCGTTAGCAACAACCATGTAAGAACCAGCAGTTGTAACAGGAGCGAAGTCGATGTTCGAACCTGTACCCAGCATTGGGAATCCAACAGTAGTTGTGCCGTTCATGAGCTGGTATTCAACACCAGGAGTAGAACCACCGAGGGTGATCACAACACCAGGCTGACCAGCGCAGATAGAAGCGCTACCAGAAACTGTGTAAGAAGAAGGAAGCGCGTTGATACCTACTGTAGCGCTACCAGCCATTGCTGCAGAGCAAGAAGTGCTGTTGTTTGTAGCGAGGACAGTGTAAGTACCAGCTGTTGTTACGTTACCGAAGCTGATCTCAGCACCTGTACCTGCTACAGGAGCACCTGCAACTGCACCACCTTTGTAGAGTTGGTAAGAGACACCTGTGTTAGAGCTGGAAAGACCGATCTCAACACCTGCACCACCTGCGCAGTAGTCACCACCACCTGTAACCACCTGAACTGTAGGAGGCAGGTTAACGATGAGGTTAGCAGTACCGTTCATGAAGCTTGTACAGCCAGTGAGCGTGTTAGTTGCAGTAACCATGTACGCACCACCATCAGTGATAGCACCGAAAGTAAGCGGACCACCGTTACCAGCTACAGGAGCATTCACAGCAGTTGTACCGTTGTAGAGTTGGTAAGTGATACCGTTGTTAGATCCGCTGAGGCTTACACCTGAAGTGCTGCCCTGGCAGATGCTACCACCACCTGATACGTTGTATGCAGTAGGCAGCGCGTTGATACCGATAGTTGTAGAACCAGACATTGTCCTAGAGCAACCAGTGAGTGCATTAACACCAACTACTGAGTAAGAACCAGGAGTAGTAAATGTACCGAAGTTGATAGCGGCACCGGTACCGGCAACTGGAGCACCAACCGCAGTAGCACCTACGTACAGCTGATAGTTAACACCTGTAGCAGAACCGCTGAGTGCAACTGAAGAACCGAGGTCGCCAGCGCAGTAGTTACCACCACCAGTTACTGTGAACTGGGCAGGCTGAGCGTTAACGTTAACGTTAGCTGTGCCGATCATGTTACGTGTACATGAAGTAGTAGCGTTTGTAGCTAGCACTGTGTAAGTACCAGCTGAAGTCTGAGGACCGAAGCTCAGAGTGCTTCCGGTACCAGCTACAGGAGAACCTACCGGAGCTGAACCATTGTAGAGCTGGTAGTTGATACCAGTCTGAGAGTTGTTGAGGTAAACGTTAGCACCGGTTGCACCTGCGCAGATCGTACCGCCACCAGCAACTGACTGAAGAACAGGCAGTGCGTTAGTACCGATAGTTGCTGTACCAGACATTGGGCTCTGGCAGCTTGTGCTGATGCTTGTAGCGAGTACTGAGTATGTACCTGTACCAGTGAATGTACCGAAGTCGATAGCAGAACCTGTACCGAGGATAGCAGTACCGGCGAATGCTGAACCGTTGTAGAGCTGATAGCTAACACCGGCAGCAGAATTGCTAAGACCTACAGAAACACCGGTACCAGAACCAGCGCAGTAGTTACCGCCACCAGTTACTGTATAAACAGCAGGCAGAGAGTTTGGCGTAACAACCGCTGAACCAGACATTGTTGCCATACAACCTGTAGCAGGATTGTAAGCTACAACTGTGTAAGTACCACCAGTTGTTTTGAGACCGAAATTAAGCGCAAGACCTGTACCTGTAACAGCAGAACCTGAAGGAACTGAACCAACATACAGTTGATAAGAAACACCAGGAGTAGAGCTGCTGAGACCAACGTTCACACCAGAACCACCGTTACAGAATGCACCACCACCGGTTACGTTGTAAGCAACAGGGAGGCTATTCATGATAACAGATGCGCTACCAGTCATGTTGCTTGTGCAACCTGTTGAAGCGTTTGTACCAGAGATATAATAAGTACCGGTTGTTGTGTAAGTACCGAAGTCAAGTGCGGCACCTGTACCAGCGATAGGACCACCCACTGCGAGTGAACCGTTGTACAGCTGGTAGTTGATACCAGCGTTAGAACCGCTGAGGCCGATGTTAACACCAGTGCTACCAGCGCAGTAAGCACCACCACCTGTTACGTTGTAAGTAGTAGGAGCAGCATTAACAGCAACTGTAGCCGTACCGGTCATGCTGTTAGAGCAGCCGGTAGTATTATCAGTACCGAGAACCATGTAAGTACCAACTGCAGTTTGAGTACCCATGCTGATAGCTGAACCAGTACCAGGTACCGGAACACCAACAGGAGTAACGCCATTGTAAAGCTGGTAGTTAACACCGGTAGCAGAGTTGCTGAGACCGATAGTGATACCTGCAGTACCTGCGCAGTAAGTAGAACCAGATGAAGTTACTGTCTGAGCAACAGGCAAGCTGTTGATAGTGATCGTAGCAGCACCTGACATGTTTTTAGCACATGTAGTAGAAGAGTTAGTAGCGAGTACTGTGTAAGTACCTGACGCTGTGAATGTACCGAAGCTAATTGAAGAGCCGGTACCAGGAACAGGAGAACCTACAACAGCAGCACCATTGTATAGCTGATAAGCAACACCGCTTTCAGAACCTGCGAGACCGATAGTGATACCGGTACCACCTGCACAGTAGTTAGTGCCTGATGAAGTAACAGCGTAAACTACAGGAAGCGGATCGATAGCGATAGTAGCACTGCTTGACATGTTACGCACACAACCTGCTGCTGATGTAGCAACAACTGTATAAGTACCTGCAGCAGTTTTGTTACCGAATGAAACAGGAGAACCTGTGCCACTCACTGCAGTACCTACAGGAGATGACCCCATGTAAAGCTGGTAGCTTGCACCTGCATCAGATCCTGTGAGACCTACTGCGATACCAGCACCGCCTGCGCAGTAGCTAGAACCTGAAGAAGTAACAGAGTAAAGCGTAGGAAGCGCGTTGATACCAACTGATGCGCTGCCTGACATGTTGCTTGTACAACCTGTTGAAGTGTTAACAGCAGCTACAGTGTAAGTAGCAGCCGTTGTGTAGTTGCCGAAGCTGATAGCAGAACCTGTACCGGCAGCACCACCAACAAGAGCAGCACCATTGTAAAGGTTGTACGTAACACCAGCCTCAGAAGAAGCAACACCAACTGCAACACCTGTTCCGCCGGCACAGTAGTTACCTGTACCTGTTACTGCATAAGCAGTAGGGAGCGCGTTAACTCCAATTGATGCAGAACCAGACATTGTATTCACACAACCTGTAGCAGTTGTTGTAGCGTAAACGCTGTAAGTACCTGCTACTGTCTGAGCACCAAATGTAATTGCAGAAGATGTACCATTCACTGTTGTAACGAGTGTAGCGCCACGGTACAGTTGATAGTTAACACCAGACTGTGAACCAGACAGGCCGATAGCCACACCTGTGCTACCAGAGCAGTAGTTACCACCACCGGTTACATTATAAGTAGTTGGTAGTGGGTTAACGTTGATGGTAGTTGAACCCGACATTGTAACGTTACAACCTGTTGTAGCGTTAGTAGCGAGGATGGTGTAAAGACCTGCTGTAGTGTAAGGACCATAAGTCAGTGTTGTACCTGTACCAGGAAGGATCGCGATAGCGATACCGTCGCGGAACAGCGTGTAGTTTACACCAGTCTGGCTACCGCTGAGGGTAACTGTGAGACCGGTAGCACCGCTACAGATGTTTCCACCACCGCCCATTGAATAAACAGTAGGCAATGCATTGATAGAGATAACTGCAGAACTTGACATAGCCGCAGTACATGAAGTTGAAGTATTTGTAGCAAGCACTGTGTAAGTACCGGTAGCTGTGTAAGTACCGAAAGTGATCGCTGAACCAGTACCGGCTACAGTGGTAACAAGTGTAGTACCTGAGTACAGACCATAGTTAACACCAGCCTGTGAACCGTTGAGCCCAACAGTTGAACCGGCAGCACCTGCACAATAAGCACCACCACCAGTAACAGTGTACACTGTCGGAGTAGGATTCTGAACAACTGTTGCAGTTCCTGTCATTGGCGAAGTACAAGTTACAGAAGGTGAACCGCCTGTAATTGTAGCAAGTACAGAGTAAACACCGCTCGCAGTCTGATTACCGAAAGAAAGAGCAGAACCAGTACCTGTAAGTGCGCTACCAACAGCAGAAGATCCGTTGTAAAGCTGATAAGATACGCCAGAAGTAGAAGTACCCAAACCAACTGCAACACCGGCTGCACCAGCACAGAATGAACCGCCGCCGGTAACTGTAACTGCAGGAGCAGGGTTAACAGTACCAACTGTTACTGTACCCACCATTGCGTTTGTACAACCAGTAGCGGAATTTGTAGCAAGAACAGAGTATGTGCCTGTTGCAGTAATGTTACCGAAGCTGAGTGTAGCGTTAGCACCTGCTGCAGTAGTTGCAGTAGCTGCACCATTCATCAGGTTGTAAGTGATGCCAGCAGCACCGTAGCCAAGACCTACCGGAACACCAGTACCACCAGTACAGTAGTTACCGCCACCTGTTACGCCATAAGCCGTAGGAAGCGGATTGATAGCAACAGTTGCAGTACCAGCCATTGTGAGCTGACATCCTACACCCGCGCCCGGGTTAGCGATAGCATAATAAGTACCGGCCATTGTCTGAGTACCGAAGCTAACAGGGAGACCTGTACCTGTAATAGTACTTCCCATCGGTGTAACACCATTATATAACTGATAAGTAGCTCCGGCATCTGAAGATGTCAGGTAAATAACAGGAGCAGTTGCTGTGCTGCCTGCGCAGTAAGCACCACTACCACCGATTGTGTAAACTGACGGAGGTGCAGTTGTTGAGATAGTAGTTGTAGTAGAGCTATTACGTGTACAGCTTGTTGTAGTATTAGTAGCAATTACAGAATATGTACCGGTTGTTGTGAAAGTACCGAAACTGATAGCAGAACCTGTACCTGCAACCGGTGAACCTACCGTAGAAGCTCCATTGTAGAGCTGGTAAGTGTTACCTGTTGTAGAAGTAGAGATACCAACAGGCTGACCTGAACCACCAGTACAGTAGCTACCACCACCAGTCATAGAGAATGCAGCTGCTGCACCTGTTACTGTGAAGGTTGCCGTGTTGCTGCTTGAAACCGCTGTGCTACAAACTCCGTTTGAAATTGAGTTAATAGTAACAGTAGTAGAACCCGAAGCAGTGATCACTGAGCTTGGAATTGCGAACGTACCGGTGCTTGCACCCATTGTGAGGGTAGCAGTATTACCGCCAGATGAACTTGCACCGCTCATTGAATAAGTAACAGTGAATGTTCCTGTTCCCAGAGAAGTGCTGTTTACTGTAATTGTGTTACCATTACCAAAGCAGATAGTTGGAGCAGAAGGTGAAGTAAATACTGAGATATTCGGGTTGCTACCTACGTTAAATGCGGCAGTATTGCTGCTTGAAACAGAAGTAGAACACCCTGAAGCTGTAGCCAACTGTGTAATAGTTACCGTAGTGGCACCAGCTGAAGCAAGAAGACCAGCAGGTATTGCAAATGTACCTGTAGATGAACCCATTGTAAGGGTTGCGGTATTGTTGCTTGAAGTGTTAGCACCAGTGAGGTTGTAGGTAACTGTGAAAGTACCAGCTCCCATTGATGTTGAATTCACAGTAACGGTAGATCCTGAACCGGAACATGAGTTAGTAGCGGTAGGAGACGTGAAGTTTGAAATATCCGGTGTTAATCCCAATACCATTGTCACCGGTGGTGTGTTCACCGTAGTAGCACCGCAGGTAACAGTATTACGATAATAAACAGTGCCAGGTGACGTTATGCTTGGTGTGTACGCAGTATTTGTCGCACCAGTGATATTTGTGAAACCAGTTGTAGGACTGGTTGTAGACATCTGCCAGTTGTATGTAAAGTTGGCTGATGACATATCAGTGTTGAACAAATACCCTGTATATGGATTACAAGAGAAGTTTGAGTAAGTACTTGTAATACCCGCAACCGGTGTACCTGAACATGGAGGAGCACCAGCTGCTGAACCGCCCGTGATCACAACTTTGTAGTCGCGTGTTTCACCGTATGTAACAGCCGTGGTGATACAAGGTGAAATGTTAGGATAAGGATTACCACCGCAGCAACCTGAGTAGTTACCTACGAGGCGCAACCTGTGCGTTCCGTTGGTTGCTCCCGAAGGAATCGTATAGACAACGGTATTGAATGGAGAACCGGAGTATGTAGTAGTTCCGGAACTTGTTGTTCCTCCACCAAGCGTTTCAGATGCTGAGAACACACCATCATCGTTGAAATCTATCCACGCCTGATGTGAGTAACTTCCAGAGTTGCTATTACCACCGATGCTAACTGTATAGGTTGCACCAGCAGCAAGTGTTACTGTAGTAGATGCATAACGATCTGTATAGTTTGCACCAGATGAACCACAAGTACTGCTCGGGTCGTTGATAGCACCTGAAGTACCCACCAGATTTGCGATACTTACCGGCATTGAAAGACCAGAGCATGAAGTAGCGTAAGCCGGTGTACAATATGTAGGTGCGTTAAATGTAGTAGAAACAGCCGCTGTAGAAGCAGTTGCGCCAGAACCTGTACAGGTAACTACACAACGGAACTGAGTAGGAGCGAAAATTCCCACTACAGTACAAGTTGAGTACAGCCCGTTAGGGATGTTAGCCCATGTAGTACCACCATCAGTTGAACGCTGCCACTGATAAGCAAGCCCACCTGCAGCCGTAGTACCTGTAAGTGACAATGTGAATGTAGTTGTAGAGTTACCAGATGAAGGCGATACTGCCGCTGTACCTGCTGTAGGAGTGCCTGTGCAGATAGAAGATCCTGTACCGGTAACAGCGATGTTATAAGCAGAACTTAATCCACCACCAGTTACAGCTATATTTCCGCTTGCAGCACCGGTAGCTGATGGCATAAACCTTGCATAAATGCGCCTGTTCGACAATGAACCACCAGTGTAAACCACAGGCATTGCGCTGCTTGTCCAGGAAACACCGTCAGTTGAAATCTGGAAGCCAGATGGTGGCGTCAATGTCAACGTGCTTGTTGCAGGTACCAGAGCCGTGGCACTCAAAAGGAATGAGCGTGGAGGCACTGAACCGTTCGGAGCAGTGGTTGAAACAACAGTAACCGGACCAAATGCAAGTGAGTTTGGCGTACCTGTTGCAGTAGCTGGAGGATTCAAAATGGTAACACGGTAATCACGCGTTTCACCATAAGTGATAGCTGTTGTAGGACATGAAGACATTGAAGGATATGGAGAACCACCGCAGCAACCGAAGTAGTTACCAACGATCCTCATCCTGTGTGTACCCGGGTTTGCGCCCGCAGGTATCACGAGAGCCATCGGGTTTGCTCCGGAACTGGCAGAACTTGTAATGGTACCACCGCCTACTGACTCTTCGATAGTATATGTACCATTGTCATTGAAGTCTATCCAGATCTGTACTGAGTAGTTGCCTGAATATGAGTTACCACCAATGTTGGCAGTGTAAGTTGTACCATTATATAAGGTAACAGACTGGGTAGCTGTTTTGTCCTGATAGTTTGGTGCTGTGCCACCACAACCCGTGCTTGGGTCGGTAATGGCCGTTGACGCAACACCAATCAACGATGCTATGCCGGTAGGCATAGCGAAGGATGCACATGTGGTTGCATATGATGGTGTGCAACCAGATGAAGGAAGAGAGAATGTGACAAGCGTTGATGAAGAAGTAGCAGAGCCAAAACTTGGACATGTTGTCACACAACGGAAATAAGTATTTGCCGTAAGACCTGTGTGTATGTAAGGATTTGTATTTGCACCGGGAACATCTACCCAACCGGTTGATCCGTTTGGCGAACTCTGCCATTGGAAAGTAAGACCACCGCCTGCACTTGCACCAGAAAGTGTCAATGTGATAGCCGTTGCTGAGTTACCGGATGAAGGGGAAGCACCTGCTGTACCCGCTGAAGGAGTGGCAGAACATGCTGCTGCACCGCTACCAGACACCGCTACTGTAACAGCAGATGAAAGACCGCCGCCGGTGATAGAAACGTTACCGGAATAAGAAGTAACTGCTGTTGGGGTAAAGCGAACGAGTACCGCAACACTTGTTACGCTGTTACCTGTATAAGAATATGTAAGCGATGTTCCCCAAGTGCTACCATCTGTTGATACCTCGAAGTTAGCCGGAGCAGTAATAGTAAAGGAACTTGAAGGGGTAAGATAAATACCACTGAAAGTAAACGCAAGAGTAGAAGAAGTAGTAGAAGGGGTTACTGAACCGAATGAAAGAGAAGAAGGAGTCCTTGTTACAGTAGGTACAGCGGGCGTGATCACCACATAACCATTACCAGTCCTGAAACCGGCAGTTGTAGTGGCACTTGACACACCTGTTCCGGCAATGTATGACGAACCACCGCACGCACTACCA
The DNA here is from genome assembly GCA_014879545.1 of Chitinophagaceae bacterium. Taxonomy (GTDB): domain Bacteria; phylum Bacteroidota; class Bacteroidia; order Chitinophagales; family Chitinophagaceae; genus Nemorincola. The sequence continues at coordinate 11,299 of JACSRV010000099.1, forward strand.
CCGTAAGCGCCACCAGCACCATACCAGCCGCCGCCGCCGCCGCCGCCGTAATAACTCGGATAGGCAGCACCACCTGCGCCAAATGTACCAGCGCTAGCAGACGAGCCGGCAGCACCACCAGCAGTCTGAGTGCCGGGACCGCCGCAACCAGAAGATGTGTAGCTTCCACATTGGTTACCGTTGGCACCGGTGAGACCACCACCATCGCCACCATTTTCACCGCAGTTGTAGCCTGAACCACCACCGCCGGCACCAACCAGCAAACGACTGGCAAGTGCTGTAGTAGTACTGCCGGCAACGGTGCGGATATCAGAAGAACCACCGCCGCCTGCACCACCGCAGCCGCCCGAAACCGTTCCGTTTCCACCCTGTGCACCACCACCACTATTTGATCCGCCTACCACTGAGGTTGAGCCACATGAACCAGAAGGTGGTTGCTGGCCCACATATATATATAGTACCTGCCCCGGAGTAACGGCCACTTGCCCTTGAGCACGACCGCCTTTGCCACCGGTCTGTGCAGGACTGGTGTAATTACCACCTTGGGCACCGGCCACATCTACGGCCAATAATGTGACACCGGAGGGTACTGTGTACGATTGTACACTTCCGGTGTAGTTGAAGGTGGTGGGCTGTGCCAACGCACCTACATTCCAGCCTACTAACAGGGTCGCCAGGAATGACAGATTTAAAAGGAAACGTTTTTTCATATCGGATTCTATTTAGTATTTATTTTTCTTCTCGGATGCAGACTAAATTTATGTGTATGTATCTTGTTTTTCTCGTTAGAATTTTGTAAACATTTTTACGCTATCACACCTGATAATCAACTTATTCGAATCAATTCGTCTCTGAAATCCTTTACCAGCCTATATTCTCGTGTCATTCCCCCTACCTGCTCACTGTGTATCCATTGGTTGAATACCCATTTCCTATCTATATGGGGACTTTAAAAATAAATTCTTTCACCTGATTTTAACAAATAAAATTGTTAATCCAAAGTTAACGCAAGTTAATCTTATTGTATCTACCACTTAAAACGGTGAAAGTCATTTAGTTGAGCTTGCGACCCGTAAGCACCTTGCCGCCAGCAGTGGGAGTGCCCGCACTGCTGCCTGCCTGACTTTTACGGATCATAAGCTTTGCCTCGCCCGCGCTACCGCAACCATCGCACTGTACCTTGTATGTTTTGTTGTCGTATGTAACGTCGCATACACCATTGTACCAATTGGTACCCTGGAGCGTGAAATGCTCGTTGGCGTAAACGCAGGCAAACACGAATGAGTTCTGCGGTGCGTCGAAACTGATATACAGGCTGTCGCCTTTAACTTTCTCGCACACACCCGGTGTAAATGCAGGAATAGTGAATTCAGTTACCTGCTGCAGGCTACCGTAAGATACCACGCCACCTTTCACAGAACTGCTGCCACCCGGCGCTGTGTAGCGCAAAATGAGGGGCTGATCGACATAGAACTGGATCTTCTTAACGTCTGCCCTATCCTGATCGAGGCGATATTTGAGCGCCTTGGAGAAAGGGATATAATCAGCCGGATTAACCGGTGCGGCTGCGGTTGACGGTTGTGTGTGAACCTTGTTGCTGCAAGCTGAAAACAGCATCACAGACAGTACAGGAAGCAGCGCGAGTATGAATTTTCTCATGAATTTGGCATTTGATTTTTATCGAATTATGAATTGTTTCAGGCTCAAGGGATTGCTATATTACTAATAATTCCGACAAATTGTATACCTTATGGTAATATTTTTTCGTGATTCGTGCGTTTAGAGTTGAAAATCAGAGGTGTTGGAATAAAAGCGACAGTATTGATAGGGGCAATAATTCATTTGTGAATGTTTATATCTTTACGACCAAAGCGGTAAAACGCCGCATTTTTAAATGTACATACATACATTTGCGCAATGAGACTGGAAGATGCCATAAAATCGAACAAATTCAGGGATGAGAAACATAAGGCATCGCTGAATGTGCTGTATACTGCCTACTGGCTGAAGAGCAACTTTACACAAGTGTTCAAAGCATGTGGCCTGACGATGGAACAGCACAATGTGTTGCGGATACTGAAAGGGATGCATCCGGAGCCGATGTGTGTAAAAGAAATTGGCGCAAGGATACTGGAGAAGAATTCGAATGTGCCGCGCATCATAGACCGGTTGGTAGCAAAAAAACTGGTGAAACGCGCGCAATCGAAGCAAGACAAACGAGAGACGATGATATCGCTCACCGAAAAAGGGATAGAAGTGATAGACCATGCAAGGAAAGAGATAGACACCTACGCAAACAGCCTGATAAATATGAACGAAGACGACGCAAGATCATTGAACGAGCTGTTGGAGAAAATGAGGAGTAACGAAGAATAACGAAAAGGTAAAATGAAATTCAAACTGGATAGCGAACGGTCGGAAGTGCAATTTGTGGTAGGGCACCTTGCAACAAGCGGTGTAAAAGGGAAATTCACGAAATATAGCAGCACTCTGGAAACCGCTGCTGACGACCTTTCGGATGCAGTGTTCAGTGTTTTGATAGAAACAGGATCTGTGGACACGAACAGTGCACAACGCGACAAACACCTGAGATCGATAGACTTTTTCAACTGTGTGAAATATCCGCTAATGACGTTTGAGGGTGTCTATGTGAACACCGGAAATAGTGACGGAAAAGCACAGGTTGAAGGAGCACTGACCATAAAAAATATCACTCGAAACACTGTGCTGACGGTCGAAAGCATAACAAAGGATATTGACAACAAGAACATGCCAAAGTATGTGCTGAACCTAACCGGAAACGTGAACAGGAAGGACTTTGGCCTGAGATGGAATGCGATATCGGAGCTGGGTGGCCTGGTAATAAGCGACAGGATAACGATGAACATACATGCCGAGTATATTGCGGCAACGGAACACGAGACACACACTGAAGAAGCAGTGGATGAGTAACAACGCGTGACCCGACAAGCGTGTGCATCCAAACAGAAGTATATACTCTCGGAAAAAACATCTACATTTGCAGCGCATTGGTTTCCGCCCATGGCGGGATTAAAAGGGAATCGGGTGAAAATCCCGGACATTTCCCGATGCTGTGAGCTCCACATAAATTCGAAGCGCACGTTCTAGCCACTGTTTAAACTGCTGAAAAGCAAGACGGGAAGGCCGCGCCGAGAAGGAGTAAGTCAGAAGACCTGCCTCTGCACCCCTGCTGTCGGACGACGACAACGGGCTTATCGCTGCTTTCGGGACCAAAAGCACAGGTAAGATAAAGGCAGTGAACTGTTTTTCTCTTTTCTGAAATTTTCCCCAAGGGTCGCGTTATAAATTGTTTTTGAGAAAAAATCAATTCTATATGCGCAAGATCAATCTACTGCTGGCCGCAATGATACTGGCCACAACACTATTGAAAGCCCAGACAGTGGCCACTTTTGAGGCACTGAGTCTGGCTCACACCGACACATTCTACACCAACTTCACGGCATCAGGCACTGATGTAGGCTTCAACGACGGACTGGTACATTTTCCGTGTGTATATGACACTTCTTTCGGTGGGTACTGGCAGACGGGATTTGCCTACTCGAACATGACAGACAGTGTATCGAGCGGGTTCATGAACCAATACTCTGCCAAAACCGGCATAGGGTATGGAGGGTCGGCGAAATATGCAGTAGCCTACTGCTATGACCCGACCACATATGCCAACAACTGTGTATTGAAAATGGTGGATTCGGCAATGGGACACCCGGTGAAAGGCTGCTACGTTACCAACAACACATATGCCTACAACAGCATGCGCGACGGCGACATGTTCGCGAGGAAATTCCACAACGGGGATTGGTTCAAGATAAGCGCCCGTGGCTACTTACACGGCACACTGAACACAGACAGCGTGAGCATATATCTTGCCAACTTCCTGCATCCGGACTCGAACGACAACTACATACTGAACACGTGGGAATGGTTCAATCTGGAACCACTGGGCAAGGTGGATAGCATCCGTTTCACACTGACATCTACAGACAATGGTGCATTCGGAATGAACACACCGGCGTACTTCTGTATTGACAACTTTACCACCTACGAATCGTTTGACACGACCACGCCGCCAACAACACTTGTACAGGTATCACAACCCGCATCGATGAAGGCGTACCCGATACCAACAAAGAACACACTGCACGTGGACGTGGCTGGCGCGCTAGTATATGCACTGAACATTACCGATATGGCAGGCAGAACTGTGTGGAGCACAGCAGACGCTGCCGCGCAATACGAGATCAATACTGCTGATCTTTCAGCAGGCATGTATGTATTGACAGTGACAAGCAACAAAGGGAAGGCTACACTTCAATTCACTAAAGAATAACCAACAAGGGCTACTATATTTGTAGTAAGAGCTACTACGGGTATAGCAGCCCTCAACACAATCAACCATGTCGTACGTACGCATTATTACTGTGATCATCTTCGTGATGTTGCAAATGGCAGCAGCGGCTCAATATGCGCCTCAGGCAGGCATTGCGGGCAGCACTGCAATAAACACGGCAAGTACAGACATAACAGGCTGGGCAACAAATTGTGTGGTGCAGCGTGGGTTTATTGACATAGCATCTCCGGGGCTTGGCAACACAACAACAGGTACCGATGCCGACGCTACCGGAGCAGCAAACGGGTCGATAGTGTGCCTTGGCGACAGCGGTGTTGCAACAGTGACATTTGCAGCAGCATTGTATAACGGACCGGGTGCAGACTTCGCAGTATTTGAGAACGGATTCAAAGACCCTGCAAACGGATCGATGGCTTTCCTGGAACTGGCATTTGTGGAGGTGAGCTCTGACGGTGTGAACTTCGTTCGTTTTCCAGCGAATTCAAACACACCAACCAACACGCAGATACCCGGATCGGGGGTGTACATGGATGCCGCCCTCATCAATAATCTGGCCGGAAAGTACATTGCCAACTACGGCACACCATTTGATCTGGAGGAACTGAAGGACGCACCGGGACTGGATGTGAACAATATAACGCATGTGCGGATAGTAGATGTTGTGGGATCGGTGAGCGGCCATGCTTCGCACGACCAGGCAGGAAAGATGATCAACGACCCCTACCCTACGAACTTCCCCACAGGAGGATTTGATCTGGACGCAGTGGCTGCATTGCATATGTATGCAACAGGCATATCTGCCAACAACTCTGTTACCAGAATGGGATTTTATCCGAACCCCGCAACGGAAAGTATAGTAGTACACGTTGGGCAGAATGCAGGCCCACAGCTGATCAGCATAGTATCTGTGACAGGGGTGGAGGTAATGCACCTGACAACAACAGCGCAAGAAACAGAGGTCTCCACTGCACAATTGCCGGCCGGCTTTTACCAGGTGAAGGTGTGTGACAATAACCAAACTGTATGGGCAGGAAAGTTAGTGAAATACTGATCCTGTTCGTCGTAAGCATCTTTACAGTAGGATGCGTAAAGGACAAGCCTACGGGCACGGTCGCAGTCAATAATACCGGAAATGTTTATGTTGTTTGTGAAGGCAACATGGGTAATGGGGACGGGAGTTTGTATAACTACAATCCAATCACAGACAGCGTTTCGGGTGACGTATTCAAATCGACCAACAATATGCCGCTGGGCGATGTATTTCAGAGTATGACGCGAATCGGAGACAGCCTATTCCTGTGTGTGAACAACTCTGACAAAATTGTGGTGCTGAATGCGGTGACGAAAAAATTAGCAGGGACCATATCCATTCCAAAACCCAGATATATTGTAGCCGTAAACAGAAGCCTGGCCTATGTTTCGAAATTGTATAGCAACAAGGTTTACGCGATAGACCCAACGACACTGGAAGTAAAAAATGCAACAGAATTGCCTTACAACAACAGTGAGGGCATGCTATTGCAAGGCGGCACACTGTGGGTATGCAACTGGGATACATCGTGTAGATCCATCACCGGCATTGATGCACTATCGGGGCAAAAAACAAGGACAATATCCATAGGAAAATATGCACCGCACGCCATACTTGCCGACAAGGATGGGCTATTGTGGGTAATGAGCGGAAACGTGACAAAGGGCCGTGGAGCGGCACTGTCGCGCATTGACCCGTCGACAGGAGCGGTAGTGCGGCAGCTCGATTTCCGGGAAAAATCAGACCCTGTAAAACCGGTGTTCAACAAAACAAAAGACACACTATGGTTCATACAAGTGAAGTATGATGGCAGTGACGCGGACAATGGCATCTACAGGATGAGTATCTACGATACATCACTGCCGGCTGCACCGCTGATAAAGGCTTCAAAGTACCAGTATTACTGGGCATTGGGCATAGATCCCGCGAATGGAAATGTCTATGTTGGAGACCCCAAGGGATTTGTACAAAAGGGACAAGTTAGCATCTACAATAATGCAGGCAGTCTGCAGAAAACATTCAGTGTGGGTGTAGGCCCTGGCCAATTCTATTTTGACAAATGAGCCGCTGTCTGCAACATATCAGCCTTTGGCGATCGGTAATGGTCGGTATGTGTCTGTTGAGCACTTATACTGCGAGCGCACAAACAAAACACGACACCCTGAGTGACGTGCAGATAAGGGCAACGCACAAGTCGGCAGCGGGAGAAGACAAGAAGGACTTTAGCAAAGGCCAGACAATGCAGACCATTGATAGCGCCACCATGCAGCAACACAGCCTACAGAGCGTTGCCACGATGATAGCGCAGCGGCTGCCTGTTTTTGTAAAGGCGTACAGCTTTAACGGCCTTGCCACACTTAACTTCAGAGGATCATCGGCAGCACAGTCGCAGGTGTTCTGGAATGGCGTACCGATACAGAATGCAGCACTGGGAGTTGCAGACATTTCGGCACTACCTGTGCTGATGGTGAACAATGTGAATGTAGTATATGGTGGATCGGGGGCGCTGTATGGTAGCGGCAATGTGGGCGGCGCTTTGCTGTTGCAAACAGACAACACATTATTTGGCACAGGACACAACCAACATTTGCTGACAATTGGTGCAGGCAGTTTCACGCAACTATCGGGTGCATACAAGGGCAGTGTGAGTGGTAAAAAATGGTTTGTATCAGGAAGCGCATCGGTGCAGCGTGCGATGAACGATTACAAATTCAGTAACAGTTACGGACAGACTGAAAGAATGCCGAATGGACGGATACAAAGCGCTGCAGGCACCGCAACACTGGCAAGGAAACTCAATGAAAAGAACACACTAAAACTATCGGCGTGGGGGCAGGTATACGAGCGACAGATACCGCCCGCGTTGTTTGAACCGACCTCAAAAAAAACACAGACAGATAAATCGCTGCGCGCGGTTGCAACATGGACTAAAATACTGACGTCGGGAAGCTTGTATGCACGCACATCGCTGGTACACGACGCGACAGATTTTGCAGATAGTATGTTGCCGCTTTACAGCACGAACGCGGTGTATCAATACTATCAAGAGGCAGGATGGCGGCAGCAGATCACTAAGCGATCGGAACTATTGCTATTCGCACCTGTGCAGGTGTCGTGGCTGCAGGGAAATGATACGGCGAGACAGCGAAGAGCGGCACTGGCAGGCGCTTATGCCACAGAAATACCGGCAGCGAAGATGACTGTGTCTATTCAATTCAGAGGAGAACAAATTGATGAGCAACGGGTGTTTCTGCCGGGGGCCGGGGTGCGGAGTGATGTTACTGAATGGCTGCAGTTACGCGCCAATGCACAACGCAGCTATCGTGTACCGACGCTGAATGAACTGTACTACACACCCGGCGGGAACACCGCACTTAGACCTGAAGAAGGCTGGAGTGAGGACGCCGGCTATTGGGTACGTTTCAGGAAGAACGGATTCGCGGTACGGCATGAGGCGGGCGTGTTTGCGCGGCAAATGAATAACTGGATCATGTGGCTGGGCGGAGCGATATGGACACCACACAATATAGCCAGTGTGCACAGCCGCGGGACAGAAACGGAAACACAGATCAGCAAACAACTGGGTAGCGCTCTATTGCAATTAGATGTGGCATCCATGTACGTGCTGGCGACAACACAAAACAGCTACATACCCGGCGACGGTAGCATAGGGAAGCAGATACCCTACACTCCACGCTACAACGGGCGAGCGACACTCAGCTGCAACTGGCGTGGGTGGCGTATGAGCTATAACCACACTTACACCGGCTACCGATTCATTACTACCGACGAGTCTTCTTGGTTAGAGCCTTACCAGACGGGTAATCTCTACGCTTCGTGGGCAAAGACACGCCATCACTACACTTATCGCTTCACCGTACAGGTCAACAACATTTGGAATGAACATTACAGTGTGGCCGGCTTCAGACCGATGCCCGGAATTAACTGGCTGGCGGGTGTTGCACTGGAACGATGATCAACAGGGCATAAAAGAGAATAGAAAAGGCGCAAACATGGTTTGCGCCTTTTTAGTGTAGCGAGATCGGGAGTTGAACCCGAGACCTCAGGGTTATGAATCCTGAAAATTATGGTACAATATGAATTGATATGGGCTGAAAGTATTGATTTTACTGCATTGTGCAAAAATAAAGACACACAAAAACACAGGAAAAACCGCAAAATGTTGTAGTATTGTTGTAGTAAAAATCACTACAACACTATGGCAAATGTAAAAATCGTCCTTCGCTCGGAAACCAAGCTGGACGGCACTTCCCCGCTTGCAATACGTATCACGAAGGATCGGAAATCTTCCTACGTGTACCTTGAATATAGCATCAAAAAAACAGATTGGGATAAGACCAACCAGCGTGTCAAAAAGTCGCACCCTAATTCGGGTAGGCTTAATAACTACCTTATTACCAAAATGGCGGAGGTAGTAAGCCATTCGCTTGAAATGGAAACTGAGAAAAAAGAAGTGTCATCCCGCGCTGTCCGGCAGAAGGTTAAATCAAAAAACGGTGTAACATTCTTTATCCAGGCAGCGACACATATTGCTAATCTTCGCGCCGGTGGAAAATACAATCAGGTTGTATCGGACGAACCGCGCATCAATAAATTCAAGGAATTTCTTGGCGGCTCTGACATCCCGTTTCACGAAATCACTGTACCGTTACTAAACAGGTTTAAGGCATACCTGAAAGGTGAGCGTAACGTTAGCGAACGAACCGTGATGAACTATTTTATCCTTATTCGGACGGTCTTTAATCAGGCAATCAAAGGAAAGCTGGTTGATCCCAAATACTACCCGTTTGGCCGTAATGGTATCGTTATTAAATTCCCGGATTCTATTAAAATCGGCTTGACACCCGCCGAAGTAAAAAAAATTGAAGAACTTGAATTGCCACAGGGTTCCGCCGAAAATCATGCCCGTAATGTCTGGCTGTTTTCTTATTACTTCGCAGGTATGCGGGTATCGGACGTATTGCGGTTAAAGCGTGCCGATTTCCAGAATGAGCGACTTTTTTATGCTATGGGCAAAAACGCCAAGGCAGGTTCCCTGAAAGTGCCGGATAAGGCGTTGCGGATTATATCGCAATATGAGCCAAACGACCAGGATTTGCTGTTTCCTGATTTGCTCGTGGTTGAAGATTTGGAAAATGCGTATGAGGTGCAACGTAAAATATCGTATGCTGTCAAACAGATAAATACTTACTTGGTTGATGTCGCAAAGGCAGCAACCATCAGCAAACCATTGACGATGCACATTGCCCGCCATACGTTTGGCAATATCTCCGGCGACAAGATACCTGTGCAAATGTTACAAAAGCTCTATCGTCATTCCTCAATCACCACGACTATCGGGTATCAGGCGAATTTCATCCATAAAGATGCTGACGATGCATTAGCGGCAGTGATAGGCATTTAGTGCAGTAGATAATGGTCGCATTTGCCTTTCAAACCACAATGGACATAAAAAATGCTCTGCTCTTACCTTAGATAAAAAATAATCATTACCTTGCCTGCATATAAAATTTGCAAATATGGGTAAGGGGTTATTGCTCTTACTGATTTTATTGTGTTCCTGGCCTGTCTTTAGTCAAATAAACCGGCCACAGACACCGCTATTTCCAGATTTTCAACCCATTGCTCCGACACAGGCCATTCCGGCACCATCCTCGAATTATGCTATTCCTACAAATGGGCAGGTGCGCATGGGTGCAAATGCTGATGATATTTATCGGCAAGTAAATCGTAATAACATGGGATATGGCACCAACGCTGCCCAGAATCAACGCACGAATACGGCAAGGATAATGGCGGAAATGCAAAATGATCCGGCATTTAATCCACGTCTGAGAAATGGCGTAAGCAATACATTTCCACTCAATAAACAGGAGGAACTTCTAAAATTTTTACATTCCGAGGCCACAGCCGAAAACCCTGCAATATTTGCAAAGCGGACAGCATCAAAATATTACGACAAGGCAGATTTTGCTAAGCAAACAAAATCATACGATCAAGCACTGCAACAGATAAAGGATATGCTGAACGGCAGAAAAAAACTGTCGTTAGCGGAAGCGTATTATCTGGTCGAAAATGCCTTCGGCGCAAGTTATTTAACACGTAAGGAGTATTACAGCGTTATTGAGAAATCCGCCCGTTTTATCAAAGCATGGATACAGCAGAACGGGCTTAGCCTACAGGACAATGAAGCAATACACCTCGCAATACAGAAATTCATGGGGGAGGTTATTACTCTCTCTACAAACGATAAAACAGATGTAAAAACTGCAATTAAGACATCGACGCACCTTCCTTTCTTCTATGACTTTGAAGATTATGGCGGCGAAAAAGATTTTCGGAATTTCTTTCTTACCAAATGTCTGGCAACAGGCAGCGGACAATGTAGCAGCCTGCCTGCTGTCTATCTCGTGCTTGCCGAAGCGGTAGGCGGTAAGGCGTATCTAACAACTGCACCGCAGCACAGCTTCATAAAATATCCTGATAATCGGGGAATTATCCAAAATTATGAGCCTACGTCACATTGGAAGATCTCAAACAAATGGTATTTTGACAATCTGGATATTACGCCAACGGCGTTGCGCAACCGGCTTTACCTGGACACTTTGAACACAAAGCAGGTGATAGCCGACCAGTTATTTTCTCTCGCGTTTGGCTATATGAAGAAATTTGGCGCGGCGGATGGCAAATTCATTTCTGACTGTATCGCTACCGGACAACAACAATTTCCCTATCCCAACATTCAGGCTCGCTTTATTGAAAGCTCGATGCTGGCACGGATGTTGAATGCCGCGATGGTTCATGCGGGTATCAGCCGCTATGAAGACATAGGCAAATCTGAAGAGGTCACACGGCTTTATCGTGCCTTAGAAAATAACGAAACAGTCATCGCGCGGATGGGTTACAAGCCAATGCCTCCGGGGCAATATGATAATCTAATAAAAGAACAGGAATTTAAAGGAAAGGTGCAGGACAGCTTGCAACTGTCGGGCAAGAAAAAACGCAGTTTGTTCATTGAATAAATCCATTTGTATGAAGAGAATTATTATTGCCGTATGTGCATTGTTGCTCGGCATACCATCATCAAGAGGAAATAGCGACAGCGCGACACGCCAGAAAGAAGCGTTTATCGCAGCAAGGGCAGGTATCAACGACATGCTGAGCGGCAAGGATTCGCTATGTTTTGAAAAGGCTGTTTTTCTGATAGAAAGTGCCTATCAAGGAAACGTGCTTGACTATAAAGATTTTCAGGCGGTCATAGGCTTTCATGCCGCAAATATTGGATACTTGATTGATAAAACAAGTTATCACGGCGCTGCCTATGCGCCTACTGTGTTAGAGCAGGCGCAACAAGGATATGAGGAGAGAAAAAAAACAACACGGTGCCTAATCGCTAATCAGGCGATATATACTTATATGACTAGTCCAATTATTCAAATGCTGACTGATAGCAATCACAACTACGTCTTATATCGGGCACCGTATGAGTATTCATTCAATGATCCCTTCGGCACAAAAGACTGGTCGAATACACAGGTGTCACACCTTTTGCAGCAAGGGAGAGGCAATTGCTTTGCTTTGGCGGCACTCTTCAAAATTTTGGCTGAAAGGTTAAAAACGGATGCGTCACTTTGTGTTGCTCCGGGTCATATTTACATTACCCATACAAATGAAAAAGGGACACCCTTCAATATCGAAATATCCAATGGTCGATTTCCTGGCAATGGGACTATCGGCGCATTGACCTATACAACCGACGAAGCAATCAGAAATGATATAGCTTTACGGAGCTTGGACTTGAAACAGTCCGTTGCGTTGTGCCTTGTCTATCTCGCCAAAGCCTATGAATGGAAATTTGGCACGAAGGTGGAAGACTTCATGCTGGTCTGCGCAAACGATGCTTTAAATGCCGATAACCACAGCCTTAATGCATTATTATTGAAAGCCGAGATCCTAGAAGAGAGGTTATTAAGAACAAACCAGACAAAAAAACAACGAGTGCAGAGCAAGGTATTTGTGGAATATGAGGCATTGATTAAGAATATATACAAACTCGGTTATCGGGAAATGCCTATCGAAATGAAAAATATTTTGGTCAAGAGTTGGATGAAAGACAGTGCGGCATCTCATCCTACGGCGAAACAGCCTTTCGCATATCAAACTTACATGGGCATTCCCGTGACAAGAAATGCTAGCCTATCTTGGGGACTTTTTGAAGAAGACATCCAAACCAAACCTATTGAACGTTTTGGGAAGACGCTCTTTAACACCAAAACGCAAAAAATCGCTGGCTTTGATTCTGGACAAAAAACTTATAACGGTTACGACTTTGATCCAGTTGTTTTCGCATTGAATGTCGATCCGCTCGCTCATAAATTTCCATCCGAAAGTCCGTACATTGCGTTTGGCGACAATCCGCTTTATTTTAAAGATCAAGGGGGAGCGTATAAATACCCAGCGAAAAGCGATCAGGGAAAAACCTACCCTGTTTTGACAAAATATTTAGCTGAAAACGTTCAGAACGACATTATGAAGAGTACTAATATTATGGCCGGATTTAAACAATACAGCGGCGGCAATCTGCCCCCTGCTGAAGTGCAAAAGGCGACAACTTGGGGAGCTGGGCCTACCGTTAAAATTGTCGACAATCCAGGATCAAGCAGTGGTCAATGGATGTTCTCACAAGGTGCAAATGGTTTTTACGATTACGACAACAATACAATTGAGCTTTCAACGAAAATGGCGAACCAATTGGAACAAGCGAGTCCAGGGGATAGACAGACTGCCTTATACAGTATTTTTGTCACCTTGACACATGAAACCACCCATTTTGGTGATTATTTAGATGGGCAGCGAACTCCTGGAGAAGTCGGAGTTGATTTCATGAATGATGTTTTTTATTCCAAAACCGTTGATGCAGATGGTCAAAAAATAAAAGTTTTTGATCCAGTTCTTGACCATACGAACAAGGGGGATGCTAAACAAATGATGCAGCAAAACATCAGCGAGGGGAAGAAGGACTTAATACCAACAGTTCCCCAATCTACTAAATAGCCAATAAAATAATCATGAAAAAACAGACTATAGTTATTCTGGTATTATCCCTTTTCTGTAGCAATGTTTTCGGCCAAAAGACCTCGCAAAAAAGCAATGAACTTTTACAATGTGCAATTGAAAGTAAAGAATTCAGGGAATTCTTTTTTGTATGTAAGCATCCTGCGGACACGATAACACTCATTGATACAAGTGCTCGGTTTTCAAATTTTAGCCTCTTGCTTTGCAATCGGTACTTCGCAATTGATACGTTATTGCCATTTGTCATAAACGTTAATAAACGCGCCGCAGAAGAAACAAAAGACAAAATTATGCTGTGGCATAAAGAAGGCCGTCGGCAGGTAACATTCAGTTTTTTTGAGCCATTTTCTAATGCAAATATTATTTTGAAAGTGAATAAAGCAGGAAGGCATAAAGTTAGTCTAATTCAAAAAGGCCAATATTGATGGTTTGTTAAGTTGATTAATCATGAAAAAAATCTCGATATTGTTCATTGCATTACTTGGCTGCAAGAGCACAAAATTAATCGAAGACATGAACGTGGTGGCTATTAATACGCAGACCAATGCGTTGAGAAGCGAGGGTGATGCGACTCTCTTACAACAGAATTTAAAATCTGTTTCAATTACAGACCAAAATACGATTTCCGATATTTTAAAAATGATTAATAAAGCGCATAAGGAGCCAGTCAAATTCTATCCGGAATATTCACTAGATGTCTGTTATAAAGACGACACCGTAGCTGTTTTAGTCAATGGTATACACTGTAAGATAAACGGCAAATCGTACAGGATGTCAGATAAATTGGAGCGCAATCTTCAAAAAAATCATTTTCTAAATGGCAAATAGACGCAATTAATGAGGACTATATACCTGCCAATTCTCTGCCTGCTATGCATGTCCTGCAAAAGGGATGAAAGGATGCATAATTTCGTATTGTATGAGTACCAAAATGTGCCGGAGGATTACGCTTTCAATGGTCACTCAATAGTTTTTGAAAATAATAAGTACCTGCTGACTGCCATACAGGAATTTCAGAACGATACCATAATAGCTGCCGGTATTAACAAGCCAGAGGACATTATTAACTATACAAGGCCAGAGTTAGAAGCAGATACCGCGCTTATGCAATTGATGAACTTTAGCATGACGAAAACAATTTCCGTTGAGGGCAAAGTATTAAATGACAATGGCGAGTTGCTGACAATTTCGCAGAAGAATGGCGACAGCTTGTTTTGCCTTAAACGCAAAACGTTGCGCGTTTACAAAATTAGAGATTAACACTTCGCTATGCTTTTAGAATAGCTGTATCTTTGATAATAAATCTTAACGCATGGCAAATGCGGTTGAAAATGCGCTGAATCGCGCAAGCGATGAGCAACGGGCAAGGGCGCAGCAGGCAATAGAAGAGGCGCGGGCCAATATTAAACTCGTGTCCATGCAACCTGGCGATGTTACGGCCTCCGGTGCCAATTCCATTGCGCATAACGCGCAGGTTATCGAGGAAGCAAAACGCAATATTCCCTTTGAAACTATGCAGCATGTGGACGAGATCGGCCC
The DNA here is from genome assembly GCA_014879545.1 of Chitinophagaceae bacterium. Taxonomy (GTDB): domain Bacteria; phylum Bacteroidota; class Bacteroidia; order Chitinophagales; family Chitinophagaceae; genus Nemorincola. Next base: position 26,355 of record JACSRV010000099.1, read on the forward strand.
GCCGCTTACTACGCCGTCTGCGAACGGGCAGTACACATCAAAAGTAGTGGAGCTGCACCCCAACGTGCAATCCACCATCGAAAACATAGAGCAGGGCGAGGGGAATAACTATCTTAGGGAAAATGCTGTAGATCGGGCAATGACGCGGCCCTCGCAGGACATTCAGCGAGACGACCAGCAACAGGCGTTAGGGCGCTAATTCCTTCACATTGCTTTGATAAGCCAACATGATTGCATATATTAGCTTTGAAAACGCTATATATGCCTGCGCCGGATTTCAGCCTCGACAGGGCTATTCATTCTTTCAACGACGATGAGCCGTTCACCATCGGTAATGCTTGCGAAGGTGTGCAGATCTTCGGCGGTATCGGCTCCGGCAAGACCAGCGGCAGCGGCGAAGCGATTGCCCGCGCTTTTCTTAATGCGGGTTTCGGCGGGTTGGTGCTGTGCGCCAAAAAAGACGTGTTGGAGGACTGGAAACGCTACGCACGGGAAACCGGGAGAACAAACCATGTGCTGGTGTTCGATGCCACCGGCGATTTTGTGTTTCCCTTCCTGCAATATGAGATCGAGCGTAAAGGTGAGGGGGCTGGCTACACCGAGAACCTCGTGCGGTTGTTCACCGCTGTCTATGAAGCCATCGACCGCAGCGTGAGCGGTGAGGGGGACGACCCGTATTGGGCGCGGGCAATGCAGCAGCTTTTACGCAATGCCATTGACCTCTGCATGATTGCACGGGGTACGGTATCGGTGCCACAGATAAGGGACATTATTCTTTCCGCTCCTATCAGCACTGCGCAGATCGACACCGATGAGTGGAAAGCCAAAAGCCTTTGCTGGAAACTGCTTTTGGAGGGTCATGCCAAAGACCTTGATAAATGGGTAAAGCACGATTTTGACAGTACCGCTTCATTCTGGCTGGAGGAATATCCGAATCTTGCAGAACGAACCCGTAGCAGTATTCTTTCGACACTGACGACCATGATGGATATTTTCCTACGCAGGCCGTTCCGCAGGCTGTTTTGCGAGCAGCCGGAAGACCGCAAAAAGATAGCATATCCTGAGCTGACCCATCGCGGCGTAATTATCGTCCTGAACCTGCCCGTGAAGGAATTTGGAGATGCGGGCCGCGCCGCCCAAGTAGTATATAAATACCTCTGGCAGCAAGCGGTGGAAAGGCGGGCCGTCACAAACGAAACCATCCCTGTGTTCCTGTGGGTGGATGAGGCACAGAACTTTGTTACCGAATACGACATGCAGTTTCAGGCTACCGCCCGTAGTACGAGGGCTTGCACGGTTTACCTGACGCAGAACCTTCCCAACTACTACGCGGAGATGGGTGGAGGCGCGCAAAGCAAATACAAGGTGGATTCTCTGATCGGCAACCTGCAGACCAAGATTTGGCATGCCAATAGCGACCCAATGACCAATGAACATGCAGCGGAAACCATCGGGCGAAGCTGGCACACACGGCAAACCTCCGGGGAGAGCTTTGGCGCGGATTATTTCAATGTCAGCAGCGGCAAGAACGAGAGTTTTGATTACGATGTGCCGCCGCAGGCATTTACCAGGCTGCGCAAGGGCGGCAAGCTGAATAGCCGCATCGTAGAGGCAATTATTTTTCAAAACGGGCGCATGTGGAAGAACGGAAAAACACACCTGCTGGCCCAATTCAAACAATATGAATTATGAAAATCACACCAAGGCCGGTAACGGCATCCGACCGCGTAGATCAGTCCCGTGACATTTCAGGGATGAATAAGTGGGCGCAATCCTCGCGTACTGTGGGGTTTATCATGCTGGTGCTGGGCTGGTTCACCATCCCGGCGGAAGTGTTTCTGCGGCGTGATTTCGGGCAACGCTGGTTTACGGTAGTGAATTTCTATGCCGGTCTTTTCCTCATGTTCATTTTTGCCACTCTGCAATATGTGCTGGTGGCAATTTGGGGAGGCATTCACGATTTTGTTTCCCGTGTGGCAAGCGCCATCAATCCGTTCCATACCGAAGATGAAATAACGTTTACCGATCAGGTAATGGACAGAAGTATGTTATTTCTGCTTATCGCCTATTTGGTTTTGGGTTCGTACCATCTCTTTAAAATATGGTGGCGTAACAGAAGCAACACGGCGCTGCACTCGTTTGATGACGGGACTTCGCGGTGCGAGCGTTTAGCAGGTCTGGTGATAGGCTTGATAAATGCCTTGGCAAAGCCTTTTGTGGCTCTTTACTTTCGGATGCTTCCTGCTACGCAACGTATCGGTATTACAAAGCCAAAGCTTATAAACGACCGCACGGTTTTTACCAATACTGCGTTTGAGCCTTTGCTTGTGCTTTTGCTGGCCTTTTGGTTTCAGGGCATTGCCAGTATTTGGCTGTTCTTCACAGCGGTTGCCGTTGCCATTCATGCTAACTGGAAGGAAACTGCGAGACTGAGCAAGGTTCTCGATTTCAGGGATAGCATCATCGAGGCAAAAGCAATGATGCACCTGAAAGATGAAACGATGCAGGCCAGCACATCGGGCCGGGTAATGCAACAGGCTGCCGAAACGGTCAAAAGCAATCCCGAGGTCGCAGCGCAGGTCATCCAGCAATATCCTGATCTTATGAGCATAATTGACGAAATGAATCGGGACGGGAGCCATTTAGCCAATTAGAAATTGTTAAGAAATATATACAATGCTTGAAAGAAGCAGCAAAATGTCGTATTTTTGTACGGTATAAATGTCGTATTTTTGACGAAATAAGAGATTGGGATATGTCGCAGAAAATGGCTTTGGAAGATAAAGTGCTCAGGCGGATCAGGCGGATGAAAAAGAACGTCGTGATGCGGGAGGACTTTGCCGATTTGGGCGGGTATGACCAGGTGGGCAGGGTACTACGTCATTTGTCTGCTAAAGGTATCGTTATCAAGATCGGCTACGGACTCTATGCAAAAGCGGAGCGTTCGCCGCTTACCGGTAAGATCATTCCGATGCGCAACCTGCCTGCCTTGGCAAAAGAGGCGCTGGGGCGCTTGCATGTCGGGACGGTGCCTTCCCGGCTTGAACAGGATTACAACACCGGAAGATCGACACAAGTACCCACCGGACGGCTTATTGCTGTAACATCGCGTGTCAGCCGTAAGATCGGGTATAACGGGTCTTTCATAAGCTATGAATATGCCCCCCGATAAACATACCATCGGACTGATAGCCCGCGAGCTTGCTACAGAAGAAGCATTTATTGAAAAGGACTGGCACGGTGTGCAGGTACTTGCTGCGATAGCCGCGCTTGTATATCCCGACTATCTATTAGTGTTTGCGGGCGGCACTGCGCTATCCAAAGCGCACAAGCTCATTCAGCGATTTTCCGAGGACATTGATTTCAGGCTGCATCCGGTGGGTCACATACCTAAACGCGCAGCTTTATCAAAGCTAAAGAATAGCCTGATTGCCTCATTGCGTGATGCTGGATTCCAGATTGATGAAGGGAGCATCATAGCGCGCAACGATAACCGATATTTCACATTCAATATCCGCTATGAAAAGCAGTTTGAGCATTCGGCATTAAGGCCGGATATAAAAGTAGAGGTTACTCTGGACAGTCCTAAATTACCCGTGGCCGTCTTGCCTGTAAGTTCTTTGGTTGCTTCCTTTACTCAACAGCCGCCTGAGGTAGCCGCGATTACCTGCCTTGCTTATGTAGAAAATGCAGCTGATAAATTCAGTGCGGCAGTATGGCGCATCTCCGCCCGCGAGAGGGGTACTGGGCATGATGACCCTACATTGGTGCGGCATTTATATGATCTTGCATTGCTCAAAGATGCCGTGATCGACGACCCGCAGTTCGTGGAACTGGCGCGTGCTACGATGAACGCAGATAACGAACGCACCAAAGATGGCGCATTCGCTGCCTTATCATTGCAGGAAAAATGTGCGCACATGATCGCAATTGTGGAACAGGATGACCTTTACCCTGGAGAATACGAAAATTTCGTGGCCGGTCTTTCCTATGCTTCAAAGGAAGATACTCCTGATTTCGCTTCCGCCTTGACGGCATTTCGGCAATTGGCGGCACTTATATAACTGTCGTTAATCGATTCGTTCGACCAGAATCGATTTTATAAATATCCCATCGTCACAGGTGTCATTGCCGATATTTGCCTGCACAAAACGTAGCCGGTAGGCAGCAAGGTAGTCATACAATATTAAGAGATTTCTCCCCGTAATTTGAATACGTTTATGTGCCGTTAGGATTTCAATTCCTTTATCTGCATCATAATTGATTTCTACGAAATAGGCATACGGCACCGCATTACGGCTTCCATCGGGCAGCCGCAGGTCAAGACAGGCAGGAGTTCCTGATCTTGCCGTTGCAAAATAAGTGCAGGAAAAATGATCGTCCTGCTCAATAGGCTCGTCATTGCTAACGGGCTTGCTCCTGCTCTGTTCGAGGCGTTGGCGAAAGTCCATCATTTCTATTGCGTGATTTGAAGTGATCGTATGTTTCAACCGCCTTTTCCTGCCATTTCCTGAACAGGGAAATACGGTTGACCTCCTGTAACTGCTGCTGGCGTTTCTCCATTAGTTCGGTTGCCGAGGTGCGTTGCGATGACTGGCTTACCGCTTGCTGCAAGTGCGCCTTGTCATCGGTGTAGATCGAAACCGCTTCCTTCCCCCGTGATACGGACACATAAAACTGTTCCATCGAGGATGCGCGGAACGTGGCCGAGCTTTGGGAGATAATCACCTTATCGGCGGTCTTTCCCTGTGCGGCATGAGAAGTGGACACATAACCATGCTGAAAATGGCCGTATTCAGGTGGAAGTGTTGAACCGTTGGATAGGTGGATGCTTCCGTCCTGATTGAACCCCTCCACATGAAAGACCGACCCGTTAAACAGGTTCTTCCCATCCTCACCTTTTCCGTTAGCTGTAAGGCGTATCTTGTCGCCCTTGGCTAACAGGATGGCTTTTTGCTCATAGGCTGTGAAGTTCTTTGCTTCCGAGAAGGCCACTGTAAAACGAGCATGCTCTTTGTCTTCCACAAGCAAGCCTTCTTCATTCGCTTCTATGAAGGCAACCCTGCTACCCGCTTTAATACCTTTGCTGTTCCGGTGGAATGCAAGCATATCGCCCTGCCGGTAGCTATCCGCTCTTTGCTTTTCGGCTTCGGTGAGCTGGCGGTTAACGAGCGTGCGATATTCATGTTCGTTGCGGTCGATAAATCCATCCGTTTGCAGCATGTGCCGTATCTGCCGGGTAACAAGATCACCTTCGGCATGGGTGGGGGCAATCACCAATACGTTTTTCATGCGGTGTTGTTCATCGCCAAAAGCGGATATACGGTAATCTGCTGCAATCGCCTGTATGCGTTCATGCCCGTCTGTTAGTTCATGTATTGCACCCATGCGGTCTAACTGCTTAAAGCCTTTCTCCGTCTTGCCATCAGATAGCCACTGTACCGCTTCCTTATACTCCGCATTCTTTTGTCGCTGTACCTTGCTTACGGTTATCGGTTTGATACCCGTTTCCTGCTGGATGATCCGCAGGGCATCGCCGCGTTCTACGCTGCTATGCTGTCTTGTATCGCCGGAGAGTATAACTCGTGCGCTTTGTGCCTGGGCGATAGCCAGCACTTTATTCATGTCTTTGTTGGATAGCATCCCGGCTTCATCTATCCAGATTACCTGATGTTTCATGTCGGCATGGCGGGAGGTGTCCACGATAAGCCGTGCTACTGTATCTGCATTTTCAAACCCTTCACTGCGCTGGACTCCCCGGCTGGCTTCGCTGGATGGAGCGAAGGAGAATATCTGCTTGCCGCTTGCAAGAATGCCTTTCTTCACCTCCTGCATCAGTGTGGTTTTACCTGTTCCTGCCTTGCCCGTGATAATGGTGATGCCATCGGTGGAGGCAAGGGCATGGCGCACCGCCGCCCGTTGCTGTTCATTGAGCATTTGGTTTTGCGGCTCATACTGTTCATTGATAGGCCGGAATGTGTTGCGGGCTTCATTGCACTGGCGGATGAGCTGCTTTTCCTCTTTCAGCGCATCTTTTGTCGTGATGAATGTCCGCAGATGTTCGCTTGCGGCCAGTATGGTCGCATCTCTGTCAAATGCCTGCCGTACCTGTTCCGGTGTCGCCTGACCCACGGAGGATTTAATCGCCGTTGCCAGCACTTCTTTGTCGCTGACAACAGACTTGCGTTCCAGGTGATGATGCAAAGAAAAGTTTATGGCTTCCTTAGCTGCTTGCCCATTTTGAAGGGGAAAACTGTGTTGTTTCAGGTTTCGGATGGCCGCCAGCTCGTCTGGTGTTAGACGATCAAGCCATGATTTTTCCTGTTGTTCCGCAGACAATGATTGGCGCTTCGCCTCCCGTGTTTTTGCTCCTACCGCCGATTTCTGTTTTTCGTCCGTAATATTATGCTCACGGGTATAGTCCTCAATTTCGTGTGTCCGGCGCGAGTACTTGCCGATTATTGTTTTACCGATACCCGCTATTTCAAAACCATTCTTTGTACGCTCAATTTTATATCCTGCCTGTTGCAGGTAGTGCGCCAGCCTGGAATGAAATACTGCCTCGTAATACGGCGCATCCTGCTTTATCTGCTGGAATTGCCCTGCCTTCCATTTCTTTTCCCTATCATCATGCGTAGCATTGAATACGAAGCAGTGGCTATGCAGGTGCGGGTCTGGTACACCGTCAATAGGGCGTGTGGTAAAATGGGTAAACTCACCGTATGCGATGTTGCCGGTCAGCCGGTTTTCGTTTTTGCCTTTGGCACGTACCCGCGCCTGCATGCCTGTTTCTATATCTGCCATCGTTTCGCGTACTGACTGCTGAAACAGGTTTAGGATGGTTCTTTTGTCGCTTTCGTCACCCAGCGCATAAGCAAGACTCACGGACTTGCTGGCATTAAAGGTGAAATCATATCCTACCGTCCGGTCTTTATCGTTGCGGCCTGTAAGTGTCTTGCCGGTGAGGGGATTGATATTGTCGCATAGCTGGGCAAAGTCCCGCTTCGTAATATCGCCGGTCAATCCCAGCGTGGCGGCTGCATTGCCGCCCCAGCGGCCAATGCCCTGGTCATGGTCTGAATAGTAATTATGCTGCGCAGACTGGCCTTCTTTGTAATAGGCTTCGCAATAGTATTTCTTTGCGCCGCTGGCCGATCTGTTCTGTGTGATACGCAACATAAAACTGTCCGTTTTCACGCAATTTCACAGGTCTTTTTCATATTACAAAATATTGTACTGATATGGTGCGACATGGTTTTATCTGGTGTTTCCGGTTGCTTCGGAATGTGTAGAAGCAAGTAATAGCAATGGAAATCGCCATAGGCAGAAACTGCATCTTTGTGCTGCTGAATTGCGATACGCTTCCGGGCTTTTAGATTGCTTACTGCATAGCATTGCTTTGACTGCAAACTGCATAGCAGAAGTGTTGGCGCATATCGTTGCTCTGAGATTTATAAGTGAGCTTATCCGTCCTTTTTATGAGAAGCTGAAGCCGCAGCCACGCCGGTAAACCTGCCAACAGGGTTTCCGCTACGCTGACCCTCCCTGTTTCGGTTGACCGATTCGGCAACGCCCGCGCCTGTGGCGGCTTCCTGCCGCTCCCATAAGGACAGCAATCAAGCTGCTTAAAATAAGGGAGAACGGCATGACTGCCACCGACACTCAACCCAAAGCATCAGCACCGACACACATTGCCTATCAGGTGCGCGAAGGCAGCAAGGATAAAAGCTACTGGACACGCATCGGTGCAGCCTGGGCGCACAAAGATGGCAAGGGATTTAGCATCCAACTGGATTGTGTGCCGCTCGATGGGCGTATCAACCTCCGTGATGCCTCGGAAAACCAATAACCCCATGGGCGGGCATACACCCGCCCAACCTTATGAAAGGAGCATTTTATGTCGTGTGATGTAACATTTTCTCTAATGTTCGAGGGGCAAACAATTTCGGTTCATTACCGCCCCGAATATTTCTCCGGCTACGACCATTTTGAATTTACCAGCCCGTATCAGCCGAAGCGGCCAATCCCATCCAGTTCGACCGGCTACCGCAGTCATTTCGCAGCTAATCATGAAGTGGCATCGGCACCATCGCTGGAGGCTTACGCCCATGAACTCTTAATGTTGCTTTCGGGAATTCGGTCAGTCGATAGCAATCAGCTCAATTTATTTTAGGAGGTCGTATGCAAAAGCATTCCGCCAAAGACACCCTGCACCGAATAATGCGGGATTATCCAAGATCATTAAAGGCAGAGGTTGCAGCCGAAGCATTAAGCTATGGCTCCGATGTTGCCACATTCTTTGCCGACCTTTTGCAGCATGGCTGCCAGAGTGGCATGATAGGAAAGCTCATTTACTATCATGATACCCATCGCTTCTATGACACCTATTATGACGAAATAGAAAACCTGCGGTACGAATTGGAAGAGGCTTTCGGTGAACCGCTCCGCCCCCAGGGCGATCTTAAAAACTGGTACGCATGGATGGCATTTGAGGAAGCCGCCCGTATCGTTGCTGACGAACTTGGGCTTTAATATTCATCCGTGCAGTGCTGTGCCCCAGCCATTGGGATGCAGTACTTTTTTTCTGCTGGTGCCGCAAAACTACGGAACTAAACGGGCTGCTTCCGGTTTATAGAGCAAAGACGAAGTAAGAAGAATTTATGGAACAGACGTCTTCCCTTATTTAGTTAACAAGGTAGTACACACATAATTCTATACCGCAAAATCTTATGAATTGAAAGTGCAATAGTTTTTAGATACATTCTCCAAATGGGCGCAAAAAACATTTTGAAAGTGAGTTTGTCAGACGATTTCAAAATAGATCGTGTTTCGCATTTTGAGAATGGCGAGCCAGCATTAATATTATCGCGCACCGAAACCGGAGAATATGATTCGCAAATATTCAATAGAGCATTAAATAGCTGGGTGTCGGGTGACAGAATGACACAGAGCGAAGTTGCCGATCTTACGTATATGATAGCTGTAAAAGAAAATATCAAACAGTATCAAGTCGATGATAAGATAGTAAGTTTTAGTGAATTTAACCGCAGCTTAATCAATGTCGGATTAAAGAATCATATTCCCATAATACAACTTAACATGCTTATTCAAAGCATTGAAGATTGGACCAAGATTCATTCAATTGTCGCTGATGAAAATGTTAGCAAATACGAATACAAAAAACTTGATGACATTGCGAGAAAAAACAAAGGCTGGATAAAATAGAAAATTAGCCGCAATCTGCCGATTCATTATTGCTTCAATAGATTAAAAATAGATGTGGGCCATTATTGGTTTATGGAGAAAATATCTTAACTTTCCATTGCACTACTAATTCGCATATTATGGGAAGAATGACGAAGAATAATGCCGTAGTTTTATGCGCTGTTATCGCAGCTTCAAGTGCCGTTGCGGTAGCGATAATAGGAAATTTGAAATCAGAAGAAAAAAGCCAGCCCACGCAGGAAACTAAAGGGGATAATAGCCCTGCAGTTTATGGCAGAGATGTAAGAATAGATTATAGCCAAGGAAATAGCGATAGTTCACATCTCAAAAAGAATGAATGAAAAAGAGCATTCTACTCTGTTTGCTGACGGTCTTTTCCGCTATATGCCACGCACAGCAAACAATCCGAACTTCGGGAGACAATAGCCCCGCAGTCTTTGCCGAAAAAGTTTCTATAAAGTATGGTGTTCGTCCTGAAGCCGTAATGGAACTCGTCAATATTTATCGCAACAGAGGAATGAATCTTGACCTGACAAAAACTAAAGCTGAGGCTGTAGTAAAAAAATACACTGCCTCGCTGAAAAGTGAAAAGTCTACAAAGGCATTGTCTGCTGCTCAAAAAGAGCAAATTGGTATCTCCCATGATGATGCTGTTATAAGAGTATTGAACTGGCAAATATTTACTAACGGAGCCAATAGCCCGGCGATATTTGCCTACGGTGATGTCGATGTCTGGTATGGGGTAACTGAGGAAGCTTTTCGAGCAATATATAATATCCTAGATTCTCAGAACCTGAGTATCGACGGTTTTCAAAGGGAACTAAAATCGCAGATTAGTAAATACAAGGAACTAAAAGCACTTGTGGGTCTCGACAACGATACAAATATTGCGAAGCTTTTAGAAGAAGGTAAAATTGACGAAGCCGAGAATTTACTTCAATCGGATATTCAGAAATTAGGCAAGGTATTCTCTAAAAAAATCTATTTACATGCAGGCATAAAGGAACTCAAATACGAGTTTGATTCTGCCAGTGCATTATATGAAAGTGCGCTATCTATTGACGCAACACAAGAGCGATATTGGAAAGCGGCTATAAATGCAAGACTCCGCAATGGGGAGCTAAAGCAATCTATTCTTTTGGCACAGCGATATTTTGCATCTACTGAAGTTTCCCATCAAACACCAATTGCATCTGAAATTTATTATGAAGTTGGGACTGCATACTTGAAAATGCAGTACAAGGATAGTGCCTTAAATTGTTTTAGCCGAGCCTTAAACATTGCCATTAGCGCGCACAATAAAAGTGAAGAACTGACTCTTTCTCGAATTTCTAACGGGATTGCTAGCTTCCATTTTACATTCGGTAATAATGAATTATCATTAAAGTACTATTTTCAGTCGCTAGGTTACTTTAAAGAGGGCAAAAAAAATTCGGAAGATAGCTTACTACTCGCAGATGTATTAAGCAATCTCGGCGCAGTTCACCTTAGTCTAAATAACTTTGATTCAGCTGCATATTACCAGCGTAATGCTCTGTATGTAGATAGTCTGCTTTTTTATTCTTCTGGGCCAGCAACGCGTTCCAAAATTTTTGCATATCCAGATATAGCTGCTCGTTACAACTGTCTAGCGGAAATCGCATATAAGAAAGGAGATTTACAAACAGCGGAACATCTACTTGAAAAATCACTTGCTATCGACAGCATAGTTTACGGAATGCTTCATTTTGAAGTTTCAAACAGAATAAGAAATCAAGCGTGGCTCTTTTGGCAACTAAAAGAATATGATAAGGCAGTAAATCTGGTTTACAGAGCATTGAAATTGGATTACCAGATATATGATAGTATGAATTCTAATATAGCTGATGATTATGAACTTCTTTCAAATATTTACAATGATCTGGGCAAATTGGATTCCGCACTAGTTTACATTAAGATTTCATATTCAATTGACAGTAGTAATCTAGGGATAATGCATCCAGTAACGGGCAGGGCTTTGAATGCTATTGGAGGCATTTATATGGCACTTGGCAACATATCAGGGGCATACAACTACTTTAATATCGCCAACGATGTTTTTAGTAAATTTCCCCTCGACTCTAATGAACTCAAAATATTTCGACATAGATACCTCATGTCAAAAATAACATATGGCAACAAGTTATATAAAGGTACTGAAATTGCTGCGGCTCAATATTTGCTGGATTCCGCAAGCAGAGAATGTCTAGTTTGCGGTGATACAACTTTATTTGGATTTGGGACGTTTATTTTCGTAAAAACGTTATTAAAGGCCCAGCAATACCAAGATGCGCTTGCTAGATCCAATGAAGTTCTGGCATACTTTGATAGTTTTATGAAAAATGATCCAGTAAATGCCTTTCAGGATTTTAAGCCTCGGAGTATTTATGGCCTTCTTAAAGCACAAAGAGGTATAGCACTCTATAAAACGGGAAAAGAAAAAGAAGGTTCCCAGATTTTAAATGAGTTAAAGGAAGATGCCATAAAACATAACGATCTAGACGTTCTTCAATTCTTGAATTTTGTGCCGGAGGATTACAGTATTCACTAACCGTTATTATCGGCTCTGTAATATTTAGCAATTTCCGCTCAGAGTTTGAGGTGTTTATGCCTCAGTTTTATGTAAGGTCGCTTAACTTAACGATTGGCATTAACTCCAGGATAGTAACTTGTTGCTTTACTGACTGGAAATATATGCTGTAAGAAATTCTGGGAAGGGGTTCCTCGGGTGAATAGCCTTACGATGTGAAGTGTTTAGCAATCTCTGTTTCTATCTGTGCTTCTGACAAATGCTCAAAACACGCCAGCATTTCTGCGAGCATTTTCATTCCTGCGACTTTCTCTTGGGAAATGTCCGGATCATGTTCTATCAATCGTATAAACTGCATCACATCATTGACAGTGTAGGTGCGTGGTAGAGTCATACCTGTTTTGCTCCTGCTGAGTATTTTTCTTGGGTATTTTCTGATTCCTCGTCCCGGTAATCGGGGACTTTTTTTATACCGGTTTTCTTGCGTGCAATCAAGGGATGTAGGCAATATGTCTTTTGCCCGTAAAACGCATCCGCTTTTTGCTTACCGGTATTGTTTTCCATACTCATGAAATGGTTCCTCCAAAACTACTTTGCTTTCTCAATGCGTGACTTAATCCATTCTTGTATATCTGATTCCAGCCAGCCTACCGATTTAGCACCAAGTGAAATAGTTGCTGGGAAAGTGTTTTCCATCATCATTTTATAGATTGTGCTTCTCGATAGTCCGGTCGTCTTTTTGACTTCCGGCAATCTGATGATTGTATGCATAGTGCCTCCATATAATTTTGACACATGCCAATCAACCGTATTGCACATAAAAAGTTATTGGAATTTTCTGTATCGGCAGTATAGTTCTGCTGATCGTACCGCAGATTGGCTCCGTTGGATGTTTCAGAATTGCCGGGGTAGGTTTGGGGGTACGGCGAATTTTACGAACCAGAAATACCTTTGATGGGTAGATGGTTATAGGTTTTGTTCGGTAGTCGTAGAGGTCACCAAGGGCTTTTCCGAACACTTCCTATAAAATCCATCAACAATATGAAAAAGCACGGAAATATACTCCGGCTTTTCCGTGCTCGTCTTCCATAATCTACCGGCTTCCGGTAAAAAGTGGGGGTATTTTTGGGGGCAGGATTTTGAAAGGAGTGTGTCGATGCCATTAACTATAAAAGCTATCAGCAATGCCAAAGCGAAAACGAAGCCGTATAAACTATCGGATGGCGATGGATTGTATTTGCTTGTCCAACCTGGCGGTTCCAAATTATGGCGGCTGAAATATCATTATCTCGGCAGGGAAAATACGCTCTCAATTGGGAAATATCCGGAAGTATCGTTGATTGAAGCGCGGGACGCACGTTATGCTGCAAGAAAACAGCTAAGGGACAATATCAACCCAAACCGACAAAAAAAGGAAGCGCAGCGGCTCGCTTTGTTTGATGCGGATAATACATTTAGAGCAGTGGCGGAAGATTGGCACAGAACCAATAAAAAGAAATGGGTGCCGGAACACGCGGAACGTATGTGGAGGCGTTTGGAGCTGTATGCCTTTCCTGACATAGGCAATGTACCTATCGCGCAAGTTAGAACACCGGAACTTGTACGCCTGTTACGCAAACTGGAGAAACAGCGCAAAGCCGAAACAGCAAGGAGATTGACACAACTTATTTATGCCGTTTTTCGCTATGGAATACATTGCGGCGTTCTCAACAGTAATCCAGCCACCGATCTAAGGGGCATTATCACGCCGCCGAAGGCAACGCACTTCGCTGCGATTCACCCATCTGGCATACCAGAGTTATTAGAGAAGCTGGAAACTACACAGGCCAGTACACAGAATAAGATTGCGATTAAGCTGTTGCTGCATGTTTTTGTACGGCCAGGGGAGCTTCGTTATGGCAGATGGGAGGAAATAGATATTGCAAACAAAATATGGACGATACCGGCGGAGCGCATGAAAATGCGCCGCCCGCATGTAGTGCCATTGTCTGAGCCTGCACTCGCATTGTTGCGTGAGTTGGGAACAATCACAGGCTACAGTAAGTATCTGTTTCCCTCTCAACAGCGCCGCCGCCATCCTGTAATGAGTGAGAATACGATTAATAAAGTGCTTCGGAATATGGGATATGAGGGCAAACAGGTAGGGCATGGTTTCCGGGCCATAGCATCAACTGTACTGAATGAAAGCGGGCTGTTCCGGCCCGATGTTATTGAGGCTCAATTAGCCCATATTGAGAAGAACAACAGCCGGAAACCGTACAATCGGGCAGAATATCTGCAAGAGCGCACGAGCATGATGCAATGGTGGAGTAACTATTTAGAAACCGCCACCCGTATTACTATTACTGATGCAAAGGAGAGAGCTGCATAAATAACCCATCAATAGCAATGCTGGTCAAAGGAAAGTACGGGGCTTTTTTACTACCGTTCTTTTCCAATGATCTCGTTTTCTCTCAGGTATTTGATACACTTCGTCAGGGTATCATAATGCACGTCAAAAACCTTTGCGAGCCGTCTTGCGTTGATGCAGATTTTGCCTTCCCCGTCTATTTTACAAATGACATAGATCAGCAATCTGAGCGCCAGCAAGGGATAGCGGCATTGCCCACAAATTTTTTCCGTGATGGAAAGTAGGTGTGCCTGTTCAATTTCTACCGTAGTTTCCGGTGTCCAGCAGCGTTTGGCACAGTTGCATTGTTCACAATTCTTAGCTTCCACAATTCCCCCTTAGGTTGTAAAATGGGTTGAAAATTGGATTTATGCAGCTAGTGATTGTGTATTAAAAGAGCAAGTTAGCGATTTACGAATATTGTTCTGTGCAATTCCAAGTGAGGATAAAATTTTGGGTGTCGGCTGCTTTTTATAATGGCTGCTATTGTTGCGATGGCACCGTTCATCGTTCCGTTCTCTGATTGAGCAATGCGCAAGCAAATGTGCCATTCGCTTGCGCCGCTTCGTGGAAAGAGGAGAGCGACTGCACCGCACACCTCTTGATAATCTAAATGCTTCAACGCACAGGCACCATGCAGCGGCAGCTTCATTCATTAACGCTTCGCTCTCTCCCGTTACCCGCTATCGCTGGGAAACTCCGTTCGCTCCCGCATCATTCATTTCAGCCCCCGCTTGCACTCCGCACGGCAAGAGCCGCTTCATGCTTCGCCGCACCTGCCTTTTCCTTCGCTTCACCGCCATGCGGCTAATGGGCATTTAATCTCTCTGATGTTCATTTGGCCTTTGCCGCAGCAAAGATATGTCCGTCCGTTCCTCGCTGGCAAGGTCGGCACTGCATTCCGCTATCGCTGCATTCCGTTTGCGGGTTTTGGAAAAACAATCTCCACCCTGCGCTACGGCGGTGCTTCGCAATGTTGCCTTCGCTTCTGGGTAGTATTCTTTCCCCAAAAACCTTGCCTGCTTCGTCCGTCCGCACTTTCTGCGGCTTATCAAAGGCAAATGAATTTTTACGCCGAATCAGGCTTTTTCATAACCAGTAAAAACGTAAGCAATGACGAACACGAAGCAATTATCCCGCCTAATGAAACTATCATGGGATATTCAGCGCAACAGGCGCAACAATCGAGCAAAAGCCCTTTCCGCCGCATGGGCGATTTTCAGCAATGAAGATGTAACGGTTTTCTACCTCGTTACGAAACTCAATCACCACAAGCCGCTAAAGCCGCAGGCATTGAACCAAATGGCATTATTCCCACACCAGTAAATCCACAGGAGATGAGATACTTTAACGACTGTAAAACGATAGACGAAGTAAAGGCACAGTACAAGAAACTGGCGAAAGAACACCATCCCGATTGCGGCGGCGATACCGCCACCATGCAGGCCATCAATACCGAGTATGCGTTCGCCTGTGCAAAAATCCTAAATGGGGAAAATCTTACCACCGAAGAAGTGAATGAGGAAATACGGCTGTCGGAGGAATACCGCAAGGTGATCGAGCAGATTATCAACCTTGCAGGTATCACGATAGAGGTGGTTGGTAACTGGATTTGGGTAACGGGCAATACATTTCCGGTCAGAAAAGAACTGAAAGGAGCGGGGCTGTTTTTCGCATCGAAGAAGGTGGCTTGGTATTATCGCGCGGAGGAATACAAGACAAAGGGCGGTAAAAAGTCCCTTGACGAAATCCGTGAGAAATACGGCAGTGAAACGGTCAAAGGACAACGTGAGCGCAGAGCGTTGAGGTAATTGCCGGAACGGAAGCAGGTGGCAGGGGCAACGCCCTGCTGCCATGCCTTCGCACCGCTACTTTTCTTTGCTCCGGCGGCAAGAAAAGTAGCAAAAGAATACGCCGCCGCTGCTGCTTTCAATGGAAGCCGGGGTATTGAATGTACCGGACGATAGTCCTGTTTTCTGCGTTCTCCATACCATACCGGGCATCTATCCTCTACTGGGCATCCACCAATCAATGGAGGGTAATATGCTGAATGTATCTAAACAGATCTACCGGGAATTGAACGAGTTGCTACCTGACCTTCAGCAGTTCAAGCCTTTTGACAGGGTGAATTTGGCTGGCAGAGGGCTGCCGGATATTAATGCCGTGGTTTTTGACATGGCCCCGGACAAGATAAATTTTATCTTAGGTCGCCACATACAGGAAAGCGGGCGAACGGTTGCTAATCCCTGCTTCGAGATTGCTGTTAATCCTGAAATGGAACTGGCTAATGTTGTCACCTACAAAGATGACCACTATTTCCATGATGCAAAGCCCGAAGCGGATGAGATTGGCACGATGGCACAGACACAGGCAAACCGTCTGCTCTATCGCTGGCTGCACAAGCTGAAAGGAAGAACCCCTGGTATATTACGATGAGGTTATCACTCCTAACCACCTTTTTTTATAAAAAGACGGTTGAAAATTTGTTCATGAGTAAACCGTGGTTTACCCATGAACAAAAACTACAGAAAACAAGCGTGTTTTTGATATTACCAATCCGCAAAGGCTTGCATTTACGCCGCTCTCTCTCCACACTTTGCCAAAGCAATTACCCGATTAGGTAAAAATCTGTACGAAGATAAACCACCGTTTACTCGCAGACAGCTTTTATCTGATTTGGGTAAAACTCACAAAAGATAAGGCTAATGAAAAAAGCGATAACGTACTACCGTGTATCTACGGAACGGCAGGGAACAAGCGGTTTAGGGCTGGATGCGCAACGGCAGGCAGTTCGGGATTTTGCCCAAGCAAATGGTTTTACGCTGGCATCTGAATATGTAGAAGTGGAATCAGGAAAGAACAATAACCGTCCAGTGCTGATGGAGACATTGGATGCCTGCAAAAGCCAACACGCTACTTTATTGATAGCGCGGCTCGACAGGTTAGGGAGAAATGTAGCCTTTATCTCAAAGCTAATGGAGGCGGGCATTGATTTCAAGGCGGTGGATAATCCGTATGCAGGAAAGCTGATCGTTCACATTATGGCCGCATTTGCGGAGCATGAACGGGATATGATAAGTGAGCGCACGACTGCCGCATTACGGGCTGCTAAAAGCAGGGGCGTAGAATTGGGAAAACATGGCCGTTATGTACTGTCAGTAGCCAACAGGCGTGAGGCAGAGCAGTTTGCCCAAACGCTTCAACCCCTGCTGCGTGAACTGAGAGGCAAGGGAATTAAGACCGTGAGGGCAATTGCAGGTGAATTGAACAAGCGGGAGATCCCAACATTCAGAAAATACGGATGCTGGCATCCGAGTACGGTTCACAAAGTTGTGAGGAGGCTATCGGAAATGCATTAGTAGTAACAAACAGGGATGCCGAAAACTGAATAGAGTAGGCAATACAGTAAATACAGATAACAATGTCAAACGAACAACCGACCTATACGGTCGAAACATCGCAGGGGAACAAGAGTTTCACCACGAGCAAGCTGCACACGATGTTTAACAGAATTGAAGACTTCCTGAAGGCTCACGAGCATACTATCGGCCTCGGCGTTACCATTTACAATGTGTACGTGACCCATCGCGGGTCTAAACAGAAACTGAAATAACATGCGAGGCCATGCCCAAACCGATTTGCCGCCTGTCTGCTGGCAGGCGGCTTTCACTTTTTCACATCCATAACAAACAATGAAAAGACTAATTTTTACGCTTGCTGCGGCAGGATGTATGCTATTATGCGTTACGCTACAGGCCCAAACAAGCCGTGTGGTTAAGTATAGCGATATAGACAACGCGAAGTATGTACAGAGCTTTGTCAATAATACGATGCATGACGTGCATCTTGCGGGAACCAATACCGGGCTTCCCGCCGACTTTCACTATAATATGGCGCAATGGACACAACGCGATGTGACCGAATTTGCTAAAAGCCCGGAAACATTCGACACCTATGAAATCCTGTTAGGTATTGCGAATACTGCAATCGAAAAAGATAAAGACGGGCAATACACTAAAGATGCGCTGAATGCACAAGCGGCACTTCAAGCAACGAAACCAGATGGCTGCAAAAGCTGGAAAGGCTATTTTAATATGATTGCCGAAGCGGCGGAGAGCACACAAACCATTCGTGACGGTTATCGAAAGACAATTGTGAGGCGGAAGAAAGAGAAAAAGAGCTAAAGATCAATGATTGGTTTACGTGATTGCAGCACTATTTTTATGAGCATTACTATCTTTACCTCCAGATGGAGTGTGAATCTCATTGTGGTTAGCATCTGCCATAGGAAGTTTTCTGCTGGAGTTATTTGCTGCCGTTGATGGTTCGTAGCCTTCATCCAAGCGAAGTCCTTTTTCTTGGAATTGCAAAGTTTCGTCTTTTCCCTTTTCTTTTTCTTTCCCGTTATTCCGCTCATCTGCAATCTTTTTCCGCATTTCCCATGCTTTGTTCGCGCACTCACTTGCATTTTTCTCGGTTGCGGCATCGCCGTTCTGATGCGCCTGATTTTTGACCTTTTTGAAATACTCTTCATCCAGTTCCAGCATCTTGTCTCGTATTTGGAGCCAGCGTGGTGAACCTTCCTGTTCTTTATCCAATTCTGCTTGAAGGGCTTTGAGTTTGGCCTCGTTATCGGCATCGCCGTAGCCGTCTTTACGCATTTGTTCGCGGGCGGCTTTGCTATCGACATCATATTGATGGAGTGCCTTCACAAGCTCAGCACGTTCCGCACTCAGCGCCAGTCCGGCATTTGTCTGGTCAGTTTCTTGCTGTCGTTGTGTGATTTCTTTGCTGATGTCCTGCTGAATCTCCGATTTTAGTCCGCGAATTCTCAAAATATCTTGTGTAGTGCTGAGGGCAGCAATTTTGTTCATGATTTCGGAAGGTATCGGTGAAAGATTTGCAAGTTCCTGCTCAACAGTTTCCAACGCCTCCTTGCGTTCCCATTCAATTTGCAAAGCCACAGCCGGAAGATTTCCAATTTCTTGGCCTCTACCCCCACTAGCCTGCGGAACAATCTTCGCCAACAATTGGCGATCAAGTCCTGCGACCTGTGTCACAACTTGCGCGGTGATCGCGCTGCCGGTGCTATTGTCGGTAGTTTCCGTAACCATCATGAACCCATAGACGAGTCAAATACCTATCTGTTTCATGTTACAACAAGTTGCTTAATGAATTATTAATGAAATTTCCCTAAAATTTTAGACATTATGCTGCAAGCTTACCGATCTTTTGATATATCTCTGTCATCCTTAGCTGGTGAGCCTTTGGAAAAGCCTTTTGCCCATTCCCTGACTTCCTTTTCATACTCCGCCTTGCCGCCGACCAGCCCCTTGAAATACTCGTTGTGATCGTTTGGGCGGGTCGTGAGCTGCACAGCGAGTTCCGGCTCATGCTTTGCAAGCAAATAGCCATTATTGAAGCCCCTTAGAAACTGTGGATCAACCGTGAGTTCGTCCTGTGCCATATTAAAAAGTCGATTTTGCGTTCTTGTTTAAATACTCGTTTATGGAATCCAGATCATAGAGGATGATTTTCTTCTCCGGCTGCGAATACCGGATTTTGCCTTCATCGCGGAGTTTTTGCAGTGTGGTCTTGCTAGTGATCCGCAGCATTTTCATAGTTTCCTCGCCGGAAAGCCATTTATCGGCTTTACTGGTGTTTTTGTCTTTGATGCGCTCAACGACCCGTTCTATAAGGGTATAAAATGCTTCGTCTTGTAAACAGATCACTTCCATGCTAATTCAAATTCGAAGTTACTGGCAGTGAATTTCTTGCTTTTAACCTGGAGTGAACAAGCGCAGTCACCAGTTCAACAATATTTTTAGCTAAAGAATGGTTTAGAAACTTGTAGTCCAATGTCGACGACCAGTAGGTACTTATCCATAAAGTATGGTAGTCATACACATCAGCGACTTCATCGACTTTGTTGACAGTGGCTCCTTCAGTTCGGGTGGCGCAAATGATGATATTGCACTTCTCCTCCCTTCCAAGCCTTGCCACTGTATCTAACATTCTGCTTTTGGGATCGCCTGTACTCTCGATCCCGATTTTTATGCCGAACACATCGATCGTCAGGAGTATATCGGCATCATAGTTAATCGTATTGATTGAAGGGATTGCGTCAGGAAAGTTTGCGATGAGCATTTGGCAAACTTTTTTGATTGTTTCTGACTTT
>JACSRV010000002.1 GCA_014879545.1 Chitinophagaceae bacterium
TTACAATGCAACAAGGAACAGTAAAGTTTTTCAATGATACCAAAGGATTTGGTTTCATATCTCCATCAAACGGCGGTGCAGATGTTTTCGTTCACGTAACAGGTCTTTTAAGCGAGATCCGTGAAAACGACACAGTATCGTATGATGTGCAAAATGGTCAAAAAGGTCTAAACGCAGTTAACGTAACAGTTATCTAAACTTTTCATACTCAATCATTTTGAAGGAGCTGCCCCACAAGGGCAGCTCCTTTGTTTTTACGGTACCCACTGCGCTCTCATTTCGTTTGCGGATACAGACAAGGCTTGCGCTTCTCATCCGTACCACTACGCACCTGAAAATACCCGATAGCACGGATACCCACCCTCGAACGTAGTAGTAATTTTGCACTCAGATCATTGTTCACACTAAACCAAACGAAAATGAAACGAATAACCAACATTTCAGTGTGTGTATGCCTTGCATTAGCAAGCACGTTCACCTCCTGCAAAAAGGCCGAGGAAGTTACCCCAACTCCTACGCCCACACCTACCCCCACTCCCACCACAACCGCAACATCCACACCATCACCGGTGGTAGGCAGTGTTGATGGTGTGCTGGTAAGC
Source organism: Chitinophagaceae bacterium (assembly GCA_014879545.1). Classification (GTDB taxonomy): domain Bacteria; phylum Bacteroidota; class Bacteroidia; order Chitinophagales; family Chitinophagaceae; genus Nemorincola. The sequence continues at coordinate 603 of JACSRV010000002.1, forward strand.
CTTCGTATAGACATGAATACGGTTACAGCCGGATATCCCATTACCCTCACTACAGAGAATGCTGTTGCCAGCTTCTATACCGCTACCGGCGCCACCACATTTGCCGATGCGGGCACCGTTAGCGTCAACTCAATCAACCTCGAAAAACAGACAAACAACACCTACTACAAGACCGCAACTACCGGTATGACTCCCGCAGACATGGGCTTCAACAGCACCAACAGCAGCTGGAGCGTAGGCGGAGCCGGTAGCGTTCCTGCCTTCACATATAGCCACAATGTTCCCTTCCCTACATTCTCTGGCACAATCCCCGAGTCTGTAACCCGCACAAGCGGACTGTCTATCTCTTTAGGTAGCACAGTATCCAATGCCGACAGTATCATTCTGTTCATGGTTAAAGACAACGTGACCCTGACCCGCACTTTCGCCGGCACTGCTACCTCCATTTCCGTTTCCGCCGCAGATCTGGCAGCATTCCCTGCCGTTACCGATAAGTCTGCAATGCTGGAGATCGTTCCCTACCGTGTAGATCTGAAAATGCAAGGCACCAAAAAGTATGCGTTCATAAAAGAACTCGCTGCCGTAAGGATGGTAAACATCAACTAAGAGAAACAAAACAATATACCCCTTGAAAACTCGGAGCCGTCTTTTGATGGCTCCGTTTGTTTTTCGATCAACTTAAGATAGGACTACCCCCCTATCGCCGCCATCGATTCGTGAGTGGCGTTTTTCTCTGCCTCAAAGCCGTTGGCCGCGCGCTGCCCTATGGCGGCGGTTATTGAGGCTATCACTTCATCATCGGTGCGCCCGGCACGCATCAGGTCGCGCACATTCAGCACTCCGTTGTCATACAGGCAGGTCTTCAGCATTCCCTGTGGCGTAATGCGGATACGATTGCAAGTACCGCAGAACGACCGTGTGTAGGCCGCTATGACACCCACCCTGCCCTTGTGACCCGGAATAGTATAATTGTAAGATGTAGAAAACAACGGATCAGGCACCTTCGTCAGGTCCGGGTAACGGTCGCGGATGTGTTGCACAATGCGCACATGGTCCCACATCGACGAGTGCACCACCCCTGCTCCGTTAAAAGGCATCTCCTCTATAAAACGCACACTCACCGGAAGTTCTCGGGTCAGTTCCACCAACGGAATGATGTCTTCAGTATTTCGACCGTCCATCACCACCGCATTCAGCTTCACCTCTATGCCGTGTTGCAGTAAAGTCTCCATGGTGTGCAGCACCGCAGGTAACTCATCCCTGCGTGTAATAGCAAAGAATCGGTCCCGGTCCAGCGTATCCAGACTCAGGTTCACACTGCGCACCCCCAGGCGTTTCAGCTCGGGCACAAATGGTGCAGTAATAGTTCCGTTAGTGGTAAGCGTCAGCTCGTGCAGACCGTCCATGGCGGCAAGCCCCGCCATCAGACTCATTATATCTTTTCGGGCAAACGGTTCACCGCCCGTTATTCTTATCTTGTTGATGCCCTGTTTCACCAATGCGCCACATATACGCAGCATCTCTTCATACGTCATCAGGTCCGCCCTCGACAGCCAGTCTATCCCCTCCTCGGGCATGCAGTAGAAACAGCGCAGGTTACACCTGTCCGTCACCGCCAGCCGCAAATAGTTGATTACCCTCCCTGTCTCTTATACACATCTGACGCTGCCGACGACGGA